>NZ_BAAGPR010000016.1:0-110200 GCF_054783955.1 Streptomyces mayteni
CCCCGCGGAGCGGGTACAAGCGCGCTGCGCGCGCTTGCAGGACCGTCCGCTTCGCGGACGGAGCCCCGCGCTTCGCGCGGGGCAACGGATTCCCGCTTCGCGGAAATCCCGAGACGCAGTCGGATTCACGCTTCGCGCGAATCCCGCCTCCGCTCCGCTCCGGCGGAAAACGCACCTGGGGAGTGAGGGGGTGGCTGCATCGCGGGATGATGCAGCCTGTGTAAGTACAGGAATCCCAGGCAGGGCCCGAGTTGAGGGCTGATGGACCGCCCGGGAGGGTCGGGGTGCGAACGGGCCCTGTGTCATCGTATCGTTCGGGTGGATTCCGCACGTCGAGAGGTTGACGACGGGGGCGAGACCCTCAGGGTGACCGCCCCTCTCTGGACGTCAAGCGCAGCCAGAATCCGGCGCGCTGACGGGACGTCAAGGCGCTCGCGTGACGTGCATCACACTGCATCCAACTCGGCATGCCGCGCGATGCATCTGTGTAGACTCAGGGATACAGACAGCCTCCCCCGAGAGGGGAGGAAACGCCGCCCCTCGTCAGTTGGGGTCGGAAAACGCAGAGGAGCCCATCATGGCCGACGTGAGCTTTTACGGACACGGGTATTGCGGAGACTGTGACGAAACCTGGGAATTCGAGCCGGTGCCCGATGGGACGATCCTCGAATCGGATCACGAATGCGCCGTCGAGAATGCGGACGCCTAGGAATTGCTTTCTCTGCCGGGGAGAGAAGAAGTGGCGAAGCAGTCTTTCACATTCCAGGATCTCCATGGTTATCAAATTGAGGCGGTAGAGGCCGGGGCGCGGGCGTTGGATATTCCGCCGGGGATGCGGATTCCGGCGGCGGGGTTGCGGGCGACGGTGGTGATGCCGTGCGGTTCGGGAAAGACGATGGTGGCCGCTTTCACGGCCCGGCGGGTGGCCAAGAATGGTCGGGTGTTGATCCTGGTGCCGACGCTGGATTTGCTGACTCAGACGGTCGGCGCTTGGCAGTCGGCCGGCCACACGGGGCCGTCGGTCGCGGTGTGCTCGAGCGACGACCCGGTGTTGTGGGGGCGCGGGGTGCGGGCGACCACGAGCGCCCCTCAGTTGGCGCTGTGGCACGGAGAGGGGCCCGTGACCGTCTATGCGACGTACTCGTCGTTGCCGGTCCTGGTGGAGGCGTTCGAGGGCTCCTACGGCCTCCCGATGGAGCCGTTCGACCTGGTGGTGGTCGACGAGGCGCACCGCACCTCCGGGTCGATGGGGAAGGCGTGGGCTGATGCCCACGACAACGGCCTGCTGCCGGCGCTGCGGCGGCTGTACCTGACGGCGACGCCGCGGATCTGGCACGAGCGGCCACCTATCGATCCGCTGCGTGATCCGCTGCCGGAGGAGATGGCGGCGAGCATGGATGACGAGGCCGTCTTCGGGCCGGTCGTCTACCGCATGACGCTCGCGAGCGGTGTGGCCCGGGGAATCCTGGCGCGGTATCAGATCATCGTGGTCGAGCTGGTCGACCCCCAGCTGCCGCCCGACAAGCTCTACGGGCCGGAGAAGCGCGAGGAGAAGATCCGCGGCCTGAGGCTCGGAGCCTTGCAGGCGGCGATGCTGAAGACAGCCCGCGAGCACGACCTGAAGACGATGATCACCTTCCACCACCGCACCGTCGAATGCGAAGCCTTCGCCACCGGGTTGCCGGCGGTCGGCAAGAAGCTTCACCAGGCGGAGCCGGAGCGGTACCCGCCGAAGGTGTGGGCCGGCTGGTTGAAGGCGGAGCACGAGGCCGACCACCGCCGCCAGGTCCTCGGGGACTTCGGTACTCGGGCCGGGCTGGCGATCCTGTCGAATTGTCGAATTCTCGGGGAAGGCGTCGATATTCGCGCGGTGGACTCGGTTGCTCTTCTGGATCCGAAGGGATCGCCGGTCGATATCGTCCAAGCCATCGGCCGCGCCCTGCGGCAGAAGCTCGGTGAGGGCAAGCTCGCTTCGCTTATCGTCCCGGTGTTCCTCGCGCCCGGTGAGCAGCCCGATGACATGTTCTCTTCCGCCTCGTACAAGCCGCTGGTGAAGGTGCTCGAAGGGCTGCGTGCTCACGATGAGCAGGCTATCGAGTTGCTGGCTATTCCGCAGACAAACACGAACTCTATGTCGCCGACGGCCGACATCGGCCTGCCGCCGGAGGATGGTGAGGAAGAGGGTCGGCTCTTGCTCCGGTTCTCCTCGAAGCGGGATCCGGCGGCGGTCGCGGAATGGATCGCCTACAACGTCATCGACACCGAACGGCAGGACTGGGGCCGCGGGTTGGAGTCCCTGCGCGCCTACCGGAAGCGGGAGAAGAACGCCCGGGTGCCGTTCTCCCACCGGGAGGGAGCGCTCCCGCTCGGGCAGTGGGTCGCCGACCAGCGGAAGGTCTTCCAGGCCGGCCAGATGAACGGCGGCCGCGCCCGGCGCCTCGAGGCGCTCGGCATGGTCTGGGACGAACGCGAGCTCGCGTGGGAGGAGACCCTCGACGTCCTACGCGCCTACCACGACGAGTACGGGACGCTGGCAGCCCCGAGGTCGGCGACCATCCTGGACCGGCCCGTCGGGATGCTCCTGGCCAACCTCCGGCGGCCCGGCGGCCTCGGCAAGGACACGGCCCGGGCGAAGCAGCGCAGCGAGCAGCTAGCGGCGATCGACGAGCACTGGAACCCCGCCTGGCCCGTGGAGTGGCAGAGGAACTATGCCGGAGTTCAGCAGTGCGTCGACGGCGGCGCCGACCCCGACGACATCCTCCCCGGCGTCACGGTGGCCGGCGCCGACATCGGCACCTGGCTCCGGCGACAGCGGCACGGCTGGAAGCACCTCTCGCAGGCGCAGCGCGGGCTGTTGGGGGATCTGGGCATTGGCCCGCTCCACACGGCCCCCGAGACCGCTCAGGAGGCCGTGGAGGGCGCGCAGGAGCCGGCTGGGCCGGAGGCCGGCGGTACTGCGGTGCCGGCCGCGAGGAAGCCGTCCGGCGGCCGGAGCGGGTCCTTCGAGCGCGGTCTCGCGGCCGCCCGCCAATACCTCGCCCGGGAGGGCCACCTGAAGGTTCCCCGCGGCCACATCGAGCACCTGGTCCTCGAGGACGCCGTCGGCGGCGGGGACCAGGAGCCGGGCGAGACCGTCGCCGTGCGCCTCGGGGTATGGCGCAGCAACATGCGTTCCAGGCGGGATGCACTGCCGGTCGAGCAGCAGACCGCGCTGGACGAGATCGGGTTGTAGGGAGGGGAAAGGTGAGTGGGCCTCATGGGGCTTGCCGCGGTGGCGGCCAAGGATGTGCTGGCGTCTTTCGCGTTGGTCCCGTTGCCGATGAGATGACGGCGTCGCTGATCTCCCGCTTGGCAGGCAGGTACGGGCTGGAGGAGAAGGCGGTGCTGTCCTGGTGGCAGTGGGGCGCCCCTCGGCCTCGGCACGAGAGTGGGGCGGTGCGGGCGGACGCCGAGGTGCTGCTGAACGCGGCCGGGCGGCGGCTGTTGGTGCAGCTGTGTGGGGTCGAGGAGGTGGTGTTGGCGCGGGCGTTGCCGTCCTGGGGGCGGGATGAGTCCGCGTTCGCCGACCAGGATGACGGTCCGCGGGCGGTGTGGCGGGTCGGGGGCACGGTGGTCGGTCCGGTCGTGTTCGGGTGTCGGCTGTGTGCGGCGCGGCGTACCGGGGTGGCGGTGCGGGTTGTGCGGTACGCGCAGCGGTGGGAGCGGCTGTGCGGGCGGCATGGCAGGTGGGGGTTGGACGCGGACGCCGACCACGGCTTGGAGCACCTGGATGTGCGGAGTGTGCCGGAGGTGGTCGCGGCGCGGCGGCGGTGGGTGGGTGTGACGCGGCGCGCCACTCGGGCTGGTGTGGGGCCGGAGCGGGTGTTCGGGTTGGCGTATGCGGTGGTGTGCCGGTGGTGGGAGCAGGCTCTGGAGTGGGAGCCCGAGCGGATTTGGCCCGCCCGGCTGCACGCGGTGGCCGGTGGAGACGCCACCGCAGGGGGGAGGTTTTGGTGGTGGCGGGTGGTGGCTCGGGACGCGGTGATCTTCCCCGAGGTGGGGGCTGTCGCCGATGCGCTGCTGGACCCGGAGATGAGCGAGAGGGTGTGGCGGGATAGTGGGGCGGGGCGGCCGCGGCCGCTGCTGACGGACGGGGCATTCGGCCGGGCGTTGGGTGAGCGGGTGGGGCGGCCGTGGTTGGGGCCGCTGGGCGCCATCGACTATGGCGGGCCGCTGATCGCTTGGATGGGCTCGGTGATCCGGCGGCGCCGTGGTGTCGCCGGTGTGCCTGGTTTCGCGGATGATCCGTGGTGGGTGAAGCGGGAGCACCGTCCTGTGGCTATGGCTACCCAGTTGCGGAGTCTGGCTAAGGAGAAGAAGCAGCCGGGCTCGGGAACGCGGTGGCGCTCGGCGGTGCCCGCCGAGCAGCGTGCTCTGATCACCAGTCTGATTGAGGATGCTCAGGAGCAGTTGATCCAGCTGCGGGGTGTGCAGACCGGGGCCACCGTCGATGTCGCTCGCCGGCTGTTGGGGAACCTCGGGCATGCCTCCGGTCTGCTCGAGGGAGCTGTGCGTCAGACCGCGTCGGCCGCCCTCGCGGCGGGGATGCCGCTGGAGGAGGTGGCCAGGTTGGCCGGCCTGTCCGCCGAAGTCCTCGCCGGGATGCTGGCGGTCGATAACGAGCAGCGGGCCGGAGGGTAAGCGTGAGGGGATGGTGTGGGGCGCACCTGGCGGGCGGCCGTAGGTGGCCTGTGTGGCGTGCGGCCGTTGTGGTGGGGCCGCTGGTGTGGGTGAAAAGTCGCGGGACTCGCCTGCCGCAGGCCGGTGTTGCTCTTGAATGCGCGCATGGACGACACGAGGGCGGCGGTCGAATCCGGCGAGGAGCCGGAAGAGGCAGAGGCTGATGTGAGGGTGGGGTTCGAGGCGGTCTTCCGTGACCCTCTTGGGCAGGTGGTGCAGCAGCGGTGGGTGGACGCGGCCTTGACCGTGGCGTTCGAGGAGTCGGAGCCGGTCTCGGCGTTCCCGGTGATCCCGGGGCGGCGGTGGGGGCCGGGCCGGTGGTGGTCGGCCACCACCGGGCGGCACGTGCACGCTGGGTCCAGCGCGATGCGGGCCCAGCTGATGGTCCTGGACCGTGACCCGGGCGTGGTCGGCATGGCTGGGCGGCCCGTGCGGCTGCTGTGGCGGGATGTGCGGGGGCGGGTGCGTTCCTGGGTCCCCCAGCTCTTCGCCCGCTATGCCGACGGCACCGCGCTGGTCGCCGACTGCCCCAGCCATCCGGAAGCGGGCGGCGGGCGCGCCCGGGCGGCCGCGCCGGTGATGCGGGCGGCGTGTGCGCAGGTGGGTTTCACCTACCGGCGGCTGGAGCCGCTGGATGGGGTGCTGGCGGCGAACTTGAAGTGGCTGGCTGGCTACCGTCACCCCCGCAACCACGGCCACCTCGAACTCGCCGATGTCGTCCGGGAAGCGTTCGCCCGGCCCCGGCCGTTGATCGAGGGCGTCGAAGCGGTCGGCGACCCGATGCAGGTCCTCCCCTGCGTCTTCCACGCGCTGTGGCGAGGCCACCTGTACACCCCGCTTCAGACACCGCTACACGAACGCGTCCTGGTCGGGCCCGCCCCGACTTCCCGTCGCGGGAAGGTCATGGATCGCGCCGCGCGGAGCACGTCGGCCACAGCACCAGTCACAGCGCCTGCAGCCGAGCCGGCCACCAGCACCCGGCGTGTCCGCACAGATAGCGCCCGCGGAAGTACCCCCGACGCCTGGACTCGTGACGCTTCGGGTCCTGGCGCGAGGAGAGGTCGCCGCGATGATGCGCGACAAGACGCCATCCTCGGCAGCCGCGGCCACGTGAGCCGGGACCAGGACGGCGGCCTCACCAGCGCCGTAGAGATAGACGACGTCGATGCGCCCTGGGATCGGGCCGGCGAGCAGCGCGGGGGCCGGGAGTGAGCGCCGCGGGCGGCAGGGGGCGGCGGCTGGTGGTGGCGATCGGGGCGCAGGTGCGTTTCCGTGGCCGGCGGTGGCAGGTCATCGGCCTGGCCGGCCAGCAGGTCCACCTCGCGGCCGACGGCAATGACAAGAGCGGCGAGGCCGGCAGCGAGGGGGCGGTGAGTGACGAGGTGGTGCTCGCCGGGCACCTGTTTGCCGACCCCGACTTCCAGGTCGTGGGCGCCGAGGCGACGCAGGCGGTACCACGGTCAGGGTTGTTCGCCACCGCCCCGAAGCCGGCACGGGAGAAGGCGCTGGCCTGGCTGCGGCACATCCGCGAGGTCGAAACCGGCCTCCCCGACGGCCCGGATGGTGATGGAATGCCGCGGCCCGAATACGACCCGCAGCGGTGGACCCTGGCACAGCGTGAGCAGGCCAAGGCCGAAGAGTTGACGGCGCTGGGCTTTGGGCGGGTATCTCGGGCGACGGTGCAGCGGATGCGGCTGGCCTACCGTCGTCAGGGGCTGTGGGGGCTGGTCGATCACCGCTCCACCCGCGCCTACAGCCCTACCGGGCGGGCGGATGAGCGGGTGGTCGCCGCTATCAAGGAGGTGCTGCGGCGGCAGCGTGGCCGTTCCAAGGGCACCATCAGCGCCCTGCTGCCGAAGGTCACACGGCTGTTGGAGGAGCGCCACGGCGCTGGGGTCGTCGCGCCGCCGTCTCAGGCCAGCTTCTACCGGCTCGTCCACCAGCTCGCCGCACCCACAGACTTGCCCGGCCGGCCTGTGGGGACCCCGCCGCTGTCCCTGGAGGGGCGGGCGTTCACGCCGACCGTGGCGTTGCGGCCCGGGGAGCAGGTGCAGATCGACACCACCCGCCTGGACGTGCTGGCGCTGTTCGAGGACGGCACCGTCGGCCGGCCCGAGTTGACCATCGCCATCGACGTCGCCACCCGGGCGATCCTGGCCGCCGTGCTGTGCCCGGCCGGCACTCGGTCGGTCGACGCGGCGCTGCTGCTGGCGGAGATGACCGTCCCCCACCCGGCCCGGCCGACATGGCCCGACGCGCTGCGCTTCGCCCACAGCAGCCATCTGCCCCAGCGGCTGCGGTTGATGTCGCTGGACGAACGGCTTCAGGGCGCGGCCGCCCGGCCCGTGGCGGTCCCGGAGACGATCGTCGTCGACCGCGGGCGGGTGTTCCTCTCCCAGGCGTTCACCGCCGCCTGCGAGACCCTCGGGATCAGCGTGCAGCTCACCCCACCCTTCGCCCCGACCGCCAAAGGCATCGTGGAACGCGCCTTCGGCACGATCAACGCCGGCTTCTGCCAGCACCTGCCCGGCTACACCGGCCCGGACGTCACCCAACGCGGACCGGCCGCCGAAGGTGAGGCCTGTTTGAGCGTGGCCCAGCTCCAGGACCTCCTGGATGAGTGGCTGGTGCACTACCACCACCGCCCCCACGAAGGCCTCCGGCACCCGCGTCTGCCGAAGGTGGCGCTGTCCCCCAACCAGATGTGGGCCGCCCTGGTCGCCATCGCCGGTCATGTTCCGGTCCCTCTCACCGGCACCGACTACCTCGAGCTGCTGCCGGTGCGCTGGCAGGCCATCACCCCCAGCGGGATCCGCATCAACCACCGCACCTACGACCACGACCTGCTGGCGCCCTACCGGGGACAGACCTCCGGCATCGCGGCCCGGAACGGGAAATGGGAAGTCCACTACAACCCCCACGACGCACGCCAGATCTGGATCCGCCTCCCCGACCAGGGGCTGGTCGAGCTCCCCTGGATCCACCGCGACCACACCCACTGGCCCTTCGACGAACGCACCTGGCAACACATCCGCGCCACCACCATCCGCCACCCCGACCGCAACCAACACGAAGCTGACCTCGCCGACGCCCTCGACCACCTCATGCGCCGCGCCCACACCGGCAACGGCACCCGCACCGAACGCGCCATCCTCGCCCGCACCGCACCCGTCAAGGCACTCCCCACCACACCGCCTCGCTCCCCACTCGATCACGAGAAGCCACCCGCCAGCGAGCTCGCCAACCCACAGGACACCGCCGCGACAGAAGACCACGTCGGCACACGGGAGGAGGCCGGCGCCCCAGACGCGGTCGGCGGTGTGGAGGACGCGGACAGCCTCGACGACCTCGACCACGGCCACGAAGGACCAGAGGAGGACACCGACGGCCACCACGCCGACTCCCCCACACGCCCCTACACCGGCCTGGGCCTCTACGACCCGCGAACCGAGGCACTCACGTGGTGAACCCCAACCCAGTAGCTCCCCGCGGTGCCGGCCTCCACGGCAGTACGGCGCCGGCCGTCGACAACAGCCCCCGCCCTACGGCCCGAGCCGACCAACACACCACCACAGCGGCAACCGTGGCGGCCGGCGTGGGTGCGGCGGCGCAGCCCTGGCCAGTGACCACCTGGCAAGGCTGGTGCCACTTCGCCACCACCCCCCCCCCCACCCCACCCACACCCGACGCCCCACCCCGCACCCTCAAGGAACGCCTCGCCTACCACTCCGCGTTCGTCACCGTCCGCACCCCCGCCATCAACACCCTGGCCACCACCGTACGGACCCTGATGATCCTCGGCCGCCACCAGACGATCACCGCCCGCCCCTCACTGATCGTCACCGGACCCGCCGCCTCCGGGAAAACCACCGCGCTGATGACCGTCGGACGCACCTGCCACCTCGCCCACACCCACCGCGCCACCCCCGGCGACACCAGCGTGCCCGTCGCCTACGTCCTCGTGCCGCCCGGCGCCACCGCCAAGACCCTCACCACCGAGTTCGCCCGCTACCTCGGCATCCCCACCACCCCCCGCATGACCACCGCTCAGATCCTCGAAGCGGTCTGCCACACCTACACCGCCGCCGGCGTCCGCCTCGTCCTGATCGACGAGATCCACCGCCTCAACCCCCGCACCACCACCGGCGCCGAAGCCGCCGACCTCCTCAAAGACCTCACCGAACGTATCCCCGCCACGTTCGTCTACGCCGGCATCGACGTCGAAACCACCCCACTCTTCAGCGGAGTCCGCGGCGCGCAACTCGCCGCACGCGCCTCCCTCATCGCCTGCGGCCCCCTCCCCGCCCGCCACCGTGACCGCTATCCCTTCACCGACCTGGTCGCCGACCTCGAAGGAGCCCTCGACCTCACCCGACACAAACCCGGCGCCCTGGTCCGCCTCGCCACCTACCTCCACCAGCGCACCGCCGGCCGAATCGGGTCCCTCGCCCGCCTCATCCGCCAAGCCGCTATCACCGCCATCTGCGATGGCACCGAAAAAATCACCCGCACCACCCTCGACAGCGTTCGTCTCGACCACCACGCCGAACAACACCACCGCCCCACCACCGCCCCGCCAAGAGGCCCTCGCTGACGCCCAGCAAGCCCCTGACCAGTACAAACACCAACCAAGCCATTACACGCAACCGAAACCCACAACACACCCCACCCCCTCTCACTCCAACGACAAAACCCACAGGCCACACCCCACCCAACCCGCCGACCCCACCCCAAAACCCATTCTCAACCAACCCCCAACACCCCAACCCACACCCCCAACCCCACCCCAACTACCACCCCCCCAAAGCGTCAGCAGGTCTTCCTCGAGGCCAGCCGCCTCGCGAGGGATCAAGAGCGGCGTGTGGCCGCTCGTGCCAGCCGGCGGCTGCGTGCCCTGGTCGGCGCAGTGTCCCTGCTCGTGATCCTCTCGCTCATCGCGACGGTGGTGGCCGTCCGGCAACAGCGAATCGCCACTGCCGCAGAGGCGGCCCGCTCACGCCAACTCGCCACCCAATCCGCAGCGCTCCTGACCTCCGACCCCGATCTCGCCGCGCTCCTAGCGATCGAGGCATACCGCACCAGCCCCACCACCGAAGCCACTACCAGCCTCTACGCAGCGGCGGCCTTACCCCTGCGTCACCGCCTCGTCGGCCACACCGGATCGGTCTACGGCGTGGCCTTCAGCCCCGACGGCAGCATCCTCACCACCTCCTCCGGCCACGATCACGCCCTGCGCCGATGGGACACCGCCACAGGCCGACTCATCGAGACGATCGAAGGGGCAGGCGAGAGTTCCTTCGGGAACCCCGTTTACAGTCCGGACGGCCGTCTGTTCACGACCCTGGAGATCGAAACTGGCGAAGTCACGATTCGGGACGCCGTCACCGGTGAAGCGGTGTCCACGCTCAGTGACCCGTTTTGGGAGGCTGGTCCTTCGGTGTTCAGCGTCGACGGCAGCGTGCTTGCCACCACCCGCGGCAGATATGTCAGCCCCCCTGGCACAGCTACCGTGCGCTTGTACGACACCGCTACAGGGCAACAGGTGCCCTCGTCTACTGCTCTTGTTGAGGAACGAGACGGCGTTGCGTTGAGTGGCGACCTGTATGCCAGCGTTGGTTTCGACAGAAGCGTGCGGATACAGGGGACGGCGACCGGTCACACCGTCGCCACCGTGCCCCATGACGGTGAAGAGGCGTCGCTCCTGGCCTTCTCGCCAGACGGACAGGTACTGGCCACGGCCAGCCTCGACGGCATCGTTCACATCCGGGATGCTGATACCGGCCGCAGCCTGGTCACCTTCAATGCCCCGGGGCGTTTGGCGAACGCCATCGCCTTCAACGCCGACGGCACCACGCTCGCCACCGCAGGCCTCGACGGTGGGATCGTCCTGTGGGACGTGGGCACCGGGCGCAGCCTGGTCACCTTCAACGGCCACACAGGAACAGTATTCAGCCTGAGATTCAGCCCGGATGGTGCGACCCTCGCCTCGGCCGGTGAGGATGGCACCGCGCGATTGTGGAACGTGCCCCCGGGCCGCGGCTCACGTTGAGCGGCTACACCGACGTCCCGAACGAGGCGGAGTTCAGCCCCGATGGCAGTGTCCTGGTCACGGCTGGCGGAGACGAACGGCTATGGGATGCCGCCACTGGGCGCGACCTGGGCCCGCTCATCGGTCACACGGATGACACAGACGGCGTAACCTTCAGTCCCGACGGCGCTCTCTTCGCGACCGGCGGCGGAGATGGGACAGTGCGGCTGCGGAACGTGTCTTCCGGAGAACTCCTGACCGCCCTCACTGGACATATCGGCGCGATCTCAGGGATCGTGTTCGGTCCCGACGGCACCACCCTTGCGACTGGTGATGACGAGGCACTCCGCTTGTGGGATGTCGCCGCTGGCCGCCTTCAGGTCACATTGCCAACTGCCAGCCGAATACTCGACGTGGCATTCAGCCCCGACGGCAGCACCCTCGCGGCGGTCGGCGAAGACCGGCAGATACGCCTTTGGGACACCGCCACCGGCCAGGTACGAACCACCCTCACCGGCCACACCAACACCGTACGCACCATGAGATTCAGCCCCGACGGCACCATGCTCGCCACCTTCGACGCGGACGGCACCATACGACACTGGAACGTGACGTTACCGACCCCGACCGAAGCCGCCCGCACCATCTGCCAGGCCCTCAACCGCGACCTCACAGCAGAAGAACGAACGCAATACCTCCCATATCAGCCAGACCACCCCGGTATGCCCTCCCGATGAGTGAAGCGTGTAGCCAGCACGGGGCGGTTCCCGGGCCGCGGCATCGGGGCCGAGATCGGGCACCCGCGCTGGCGTCATACCTCCCTGCTCAGGCGGCGGTCCGCAGGTGTTCGTGCGCCCACTCTTCGAAGCTGGTCAGGTCGATGCCCAGCGCGCGAGCGAACTGTGGCCGAGCCGGCTGGCCGACCACCTCCATGAACTCGTGCGTGGCGCCCATGTCTCCCATGCCGGCGGCGCGGGCCTGTTCCTCGGTCATGTCCGGGGCCGTCAGCGAGACGCCCAGGGCGCGGGAGAGGATCTCGGCGATTTCGCTCATGGTCAGGTAATCGCTGGCGAGCTCCAGTTCCACTCGGTGGAACTCGGCGGGGGCGGACAGGGCGGCTGCCGCGGCTCGGCCCACGTCTTTGGCGGCTACGAGTGCCAGGTGTGTGCTCGGTTTCACGACGGTGACCAGACCCTCTTCGACGCCGCGGGGGAAGTAGAACCGCATGGCCGGCTCGAAGTTCTCCATGAAGAACGACGGCTTGAGCAACGTCCAGTATGGAAAGTCGAGTTCGCGCAGCCGGTCCTGGATCGCGGCCTTCGTGCCGAGCGGGGCTTCCATCACCGCCCACCGTCCTTCGGCCCAGCCCGGAGCCTCGAGGTGCTGTCCCACGCCGCTGGTGGAGGACTGGACGAACTGCTCCACACCGGCGGCCCGCGCAGTCGTCATGAGGTTGTCCGCCTGCCTGACCTCGCCGGCGAAGTCGAAACCCTGCTCGGTGTATGCGGGCATCTGCACGGAGAAGACGGCCCGCACGCCGTCCATGGCCGCTTCAAGGGTCGCGGGGTCGGTGAGATCGCCCACGAACAGGCTGGCGCCGAGTTCTTCGACGGCCCGTGCACGGGGCGTGCTCGGGTCGCGCACCAGGGCGCGCACCGGTGTTCCGCGTGCGAGCAGGGCGCGGGCGGTCGCGCCGCCTTGGCGGCCAGTGGCGCCGGCGACGAGAACCGGTGTTGCGGCAGTGGTCATGAGTGCATCTCCTCAGCGGTCGCGCACACCACAAACGGCGGGGCCCACCGTTTCGGCTCGCTACAATACGGCGGGGGCCGCCACTTATCAATTTCGGGGAGATCATGACCGGCCAGCGCTCGGACGCCCGCCGCAACTACACGCACATCCTCGCCGTGGCCGAGGCCGAGGTGGCGGCCCAAGGAGCCCAGGCGTCCCTGGAGCAGATCGCCCGCATCGCAGGCGTCGGATCAGCCACCGTGCGACGTCACTTCCCCACGCGCAAAGCCCTGCTCGAAGCCGTCTTCAAACAGCGCGTCCGCACCCTGTGCGATCGCGCTCATACACTCTGCGGCGAGCACGACAGCCGCTCCGCGCTGGTGGAATGGCTGCGCGAGCTGCTCGCCTACTCGCTCGCCGCACGTGGTCTGGCAGACGTCCTCTCCTACCAGCCCCTCCAGGACGAGGCCACCCAGGAATCCTGTGCGGCAGCCATCGGTGCGGCCGGCGCCTCGCTGCTGCGCAAGGCCATTGACGACCGAGCCGTCCGGGCGGACATCACCATCGACGACCTGCTCATACTGATCGTCGGAATCGCCCTGGCCACCGAGAACTACACCGACCCGGCGATGCAGGCGGACCGCGCCTTCCAGCTCGCCGTCGCAGGCTTCGGCACCAACAACACCTGAGCACTCACACCCGGCCGGCACGGCCCTGGCTCAGTAGGTGTCCGAGAAACCTGGCGGTGAGGTCTGGGCTCGGCGCCCAAGGCCGCTGAAGGCGCACGGCCCCGGGGATCGGCCCGCAGGGCTCAGGCGGGGCTGGCCTCGCCTCCTCGTCGAGGTAGTCGCGCCTTACGAGGCTGCCAGGGTGATCACAGGACGAGCATGAGCTTGCCGCCGGGTCGGCGGGACTGGCTGAGTTCGGCCGCTTCCTGGATCTGGTCGAGCGTGTAGGTGCGGGCGACCGGTACGACCAAGATGCCTTCGCCGGCGAGCCGGGCGAACTCGTCCATCTGGCCATAGCGGATCTCGGTGGTGATCCGGACCCCCAACTCGGCCGCGGCGGCGAAGTCCGAGACGGTGAGGACACGGTCGGGATCCCCGGTCAGCTCGATCAAGGTCGGTAGCGAGCCGCCAGCCGGGCTGGGCTGGTCGGCGCGGTCGATCCGGCCCCCGGTCGGCGCCGCGTCCAGGGCGCGGTCGACGCGGCCTCCGGCCAGTGCGCTGACGCGTTCGGCCATGCCCTCACCGTAGGCGGCCACCCGGGCACCGATCTCTTCCAGGGTGGCGGCCCGAGTCGGGCCGGCGGTGGCGATCACCCGGATACCCCGGTGCAGCGCGAAGCGCACCGCCGCCTCACCCACGGTGGTACCCGCGCCGTGGACGAGCAGCAGCTCACCCGGCTGGACGCCGAGGTCGTCGAGCGCGCGCCACGCCGTCTCGGCCGCCATCGGCAGCGCGGCGGCCTGCTCGGCGGTGACGCCCTCGGGGATGTGTGCCCAGGCCGGCATCAGCGCGTACTCGGCGGCGCCAGCCGTCGGGCCGTGGAAGGTGGCCGGGCCGAACACGCGGTCGCCGATCTGGACGCCGTCGACGCCCTCACCGAGCGCGTCGACGGTGCCCGCGACCTCGAAGCCGAGCCCGCGCGGCAGCGGCGGCAGCTGGTCAGCGAGGAGACCGTCGACGACGTGCCAGTCGGCCGGCGTCAGACCGCACGCCCGCACGGCGATCCGAATCTGACCGGGACCCGGTTCCGGCTGTGGGACGTCGCGGAGCACGATCACGTCCGGGGAACCGAACCGGTCGAACTGCAGAGCCTTCATGACGATCTCCTGACTGATGACAGCATCTGTTGTCGTCGACCGTATCAGCCGATAACAGCTTCTGTTGTCGGTAGCCTGGTGGGTATGCCGAGATGGGAATCCGACGCACAGGGCCGGCTCGAGCGCGCGGCGCTCGAGCTGTTCGAGACGCAGGGCTTCGAACGCACCTCGGTCGCGCAGATCGCGGGCGCCGCCGGTCTGAAGGAGCGCTCCTTCTACCGCTACTTCCCCGACAAGCGGGAAGTCCTCTTCACCGGTGACGAGCTCAAGGCCCACCTCGTCGCCCAGGTCGAGGCGACCGACCCGGGCCTCACACCGATCGAGGCGCTGCTGACCGCGCTGAAAACCGCCGAGGAGACCTTTCGCCCGCGCGAGTTCCTGCTGCGCCGCGTCAGAGTGATCGCCGCCAACCCGGCACTGGCTGAGCGCGATCTGATCAAACTCGCCGACATCGCCGACGCGCTGGCGCGGGCGCTCGAGCGCCGCGGCGTCGAGCCCGGCAAGGCACGCTTCATCATCGACGTGGTGCTGGCGATCCACCAGCGCGCCACGTCCCGCTGGCTGACCGACCCGGACGCCTCCCTCTCCCAGCTCATCACCCAGGCCACCGACGAACTGCGCGAGGCGGTCACGCTGCCGGCTCCGACGGCCCGCTGAGTAGGCCCAGGACTCCCGACGCGCGGCCCGAAAGCCCGTACCCGCAAGGTGCAGCGAGGGGCCACGGGGACGAAGTACACGGCACTCCGCTGCGGCACCCCGCCGCCAGCGCGGGGGCCTACACGGCGCCGGCCGCTTCCCGAACTCGCCCCGGACTTCCCGCTCGCGCTCCATGCCAACATGGCCGCCGCGGGGTCCCCATCCTGGGCGTGGTCACCGAGACCACCGGCGGCCTCCGGACGCGGACGGAACGCAGGGCCGGTACGCGATACCGAAGAGCCGCGGCCGCGCCGTCTCCAGGTTCCCCGGTGTCCCGCTCGCCGTCGCTGGCCCCGGGTGCCCTGGTGGGGGTCAGCGGTCGGGTAGCGTCCAGGACGGCGATCGCGGGTCGGGCGCCGGCCGCACGGTCCAGGTGGATCGGTCCGCGCCCTCGTCCCAGTAGGGGACGTCGCCGTAGTACAGGCCGTACGCCCAGTGTTCGGGCAGCTCGTGGCAGATGATGTCGGGGTACGGGGCGAACTCCTGGTTCCTGAATGCCTCGTTGACCCGGGCCACGGCCTCCGCGTAGCCGATGGCGAACTTCTCGACCATGAAGTCGGCGATCTCGCGGAAGTACTCCCGCATCTCCGGATCTTCGGTCGCCATGAGGAACTCCGACACGGGTGGCCTCCGGGTTACGGCAGGAGCGAGCGGTTGAAGAGATCGGCCACCTCGGGCGAGAAGATGGCGATCTGGTGGCCGCCGAAAACGGGGTCCGCGCCGCGTCTGAGGAAGGGGCCGACGTTCATCAGCATGGGGCCCTCGACCAGGTCGTAGTCGTGCATCACGCCGCCGTTCCTGTGGTGCCGGATGAAGTCGGCCAGCTCGGAGCTCGGGCCGTCGAAAAGGCGCCGGTTGAAGCTGGTCAGCTCATTCTCGGGCATGCGGAAGTGCAGCACCTCCGCGACATCGCCGTTGCGGCCGGCCAGACGATTGGCCCACTGGCGTGCCTGGGCCAGGTCGTTGGTCACGTAGAAGCCGCCGCGCCCGAAGTCCATGGCCCGCAGGCTGTGCGTCAGGTTGATCCCCGTCGTGCGGATACTCCGGGCCGCCGCCCCGAACGTGCCGTGGAAGAGGGCGAGTTGGCAGCCGAGAAGGCCGAGGGGATCGGCCCAGACGTGCGGGTTGTGTGGGTAGGCGCGGGGGTTGGGGCCGGGGCCGAGACCCAGCGGGTCGGGGGTGAGGTAGCGGCCGGTCTCCGGATCGTAGTAGCGGTGGAAGTTCTGGTGAAGGCCGGTCTCCGGGTCGTGGTACTGGCCGGGGAAGCGCAGGGGAATGTCGGGTGCCCCGAGTGGCACGGCCGAGGCCCTGCCCCACAGCGTGACGCCCGGCTCCCACACGATCGCGCCGGTGTCGTCGACCAGGTGTGTCGGAGCGCCGACAAGGTCGGTGACGATGACGAGGAACCGCCGGTCGTACTCGGCCTGATCGGGGTCGCCCTCCGTCGCTCGGCTCTCGATCTGGAGGACGGGATGGTGGCCGCGGTACTCCCAGGTGACGCTCGAGGTGGTCCGCCGGTCGGCGTCGACGTCCAGCCGCTCGATCAGGCTCGTCCCGGACCAGACGAACTCGCTGCGTTCGGCGACGCTCCCGTCCGGGGCCAGGCGGCTCTTGGCGACGCGCCGGCCCAGTGGGTCGTAGCGGTACTCCCAGCGGGTTCCGTCGGGTGTGGTGACGGCGGTGAGCCGGTCTTCGGCGTCCCAGTCGTACCGCCATGTGGCGGGCTTCTTCGACAGCCCGGGTCCATGCCTGAGGACGAGGCGTCCGGCGGCGTCGTACTCGTACCGGGTCCGGCCGGCGCGGACGATTCTGGTGCCCTCGTACTCCCGCTCGCCGGTGGCGCCGGCGCCGCCCGCCTCGGCGGGCCAGTGGGCGTCGGTCTGGTTGCCCGCCGCGTCGTAGGAGTAGGACTCCTCCCACCCCGGGGCGCTCAGGGATGTGACGCGCCCGACTTCGTCGAGCTGGATCTCGGTGTGGCCGGTGGCGGAGTCGGTGATCCCGTTCGGGTGGCCGTCCGCGCGGTAGGCGTAGGACCGGTGGCGCGGCTCGCGGAGGTCGTGCCGGATGGTCCGCTCGGCCAAGCCGCCGCCGGGGCGCCACCGGGACGCGACCCGGAGCCCGGGGCCGACGCCGCGCTCGACTTCGCGTCCGAGGGCGTCTTCGACGAAGTCCACCGCGCGGCCCGCGCTCAGCAGCCGCGCCGATCGGCCGTCGTCGGCGTAGGACCACCGGCTGGTCACGCCGCTCGGCGTGTGGCGCCGGGTGACCCTGCCTCGTGGGTCGTACGCGTAGGCGAGGGTGCGCCCGTCGCGGATCTCGGCGAGGACCCGGCCATGGGCGTCACGCTCGTAGCGGACCTCGGTGTGGTCGTTGGCGGCCCGGACGAGTCGCCCGGCCGTGTCGTACGCGAAGTCGCTGTGCGCGCCGTCGCTGTCCTTGGCCACGATCCGGCCCACCCGGTCCCGCCGGTAGGCGACGTGCTGCCCCAGCGCGTTGGTGCGGCCGATCAACCGGTTCGCCGCGTCGTAGGCGTAGGTCAGGGTGTGGCCGTCGAAGTCGCGCTCGTCGACGAGGTTCCCCGCGGCGTCGTACGCGTAGTGCCAGGTCGCGCCCGTCGAGTCGGTGACGACCCGCAGTCGGCACTCGGTGTCCCAGCTGTAACCGAGGCGAAGACCGAGCGTGTTGGTCCTGGCCGTCAGCAGGTCGAACGCGCCGTACTCGTACGTCACCGTCCCGCCCGTGGGGTCGGTGTACCGCAGGCAGTTGCCCTCGCCGTCCCAGTCCCAGGTCTCCTCGGCGCCGTCCGCGCTCCGGTGGCGGGCAGGCTTGCCTTCGGGCGTCCAGGCCGTTTCGTCGACGCCGCCTTCGGGGTCGGTCACCTGGGTGACGCGGCCGAAGTGGTCATACCGGTAGTGGGTGACGCCGCCTTCGGGTTCCCGGATGGTGACGGGTAGCCCCCGGGAGTCGCACTCGATGGTGATGGTGTGGCCCTCGGGGTCGCTGACGGAGGCTGGGCCGCCCCGCTCGTCGTAGCCGTAGCGGGTGACGTGGCCCAGTGGGTCGGTCTCCGCGGTGCGGCTGCCCTGCTGGTCGTACTCCCACCGCCAGGTGCGGCCGTCCGCCTCGGTCACGGCCAGGGGCAGGCCTGACGCGTCGCGTTCCACGGTCAGCGGCGAGCCGTCGGGGCGGATGGCGACGGTCGTGCCGCTGTGCGTGTCGTACTCGTGGCGGGTGGTGTTGCCGAGCGGGTCGGTGACGGTCAGCGGCCGGTCGTAGCGGTCGAACGTCCGGTGCGTGGTGTGGCCCAACGGATCGGTTTCGGCGACCAGTTGGTAGCAGTCGTCGAACTGGTAGGCCGTCGTGTGGCCGCGGGAGTCCGTGAACAGCGTGCGCTGGTTCTCCGTGTCGTAGACGATCCGGCTGTCGAGGACGCCGTCGGGGCCCTCGGTGGCGACGCAGCGCCCCTCTGGGCCGTAGGCGTAGCGGTACCAGCTGTCGTTCCGGTCCCGCCAGCCGGTGATCCGCCCCAGCTCGTCGTTGCTGAGCCGCTGGGGGGCGCCCGAGGAGTCGCGGATCGCGGAGAGCCGTCCGGCGTCGTCGTACTCGTAGCGCCGGAGCACCGGTTGGTCGGGGTCGCTCGCCAGGCGCAGTTCTGTCACGCGGTGTGCGGCGGTCGCGATCCCGACGCGGTAGCCGCCGTCGTGCGCGAGGGCGGTGGGGTCGCCATGCGCGTCGTACTCGACGCGCACCCGGTTGGCGTGACGGTCGCTGATCTCGGTGAGGGGCAGTTCCGTGCCGGGGTGCCCGGCGACGGGCCCGAAGGACAGCGTGAGACCTGTCTCGCGTTGACAGACCGTGAGCGTCGATCCGGGCTCGCCGGACCATGACAGCTCCCAGCGGGGGCCTTCGACCGGTAGGACAGGCTCCTCGGGTATGGGGCGGGGGTAGTGGAGGGTCATCCCGTCCTCAGTGTGGAGGCGCACCCCGTCGTCGGCGAGCACCAGTCGCTGGTCGAGCGTGCTGCTCCAGGAGGGGCCGAAGAGCCGTCCCGTGGTGACGGACGTGCGGTGGTGGCGGGAGAGGACGAGGGGCAGTACGCCGGGGAGTTCGACATCCGTGGCGGACATGACCATGTCGCCGGTGGCCATGTCGACCGGGTCCGAGCGGCAGAACAGGGCGGACATGATCCGGCCGCTGCCGCGGAATCCCTGGGCGAGGCCGCGCACGCCGGCGGTCAGGCCGTGCAGTCCGGTGCTGGCCAGGGAGCGGATGCCGCGGGCGAGGCCGCCGAGCGTGGTGAGGCCGCGCATGCCGGGGATGCAGTCGAGTGCGGCGAAGGCGACGTCCCACAGGGATGCTTCGCCGTTGGCGAATTTGATGAGGGTGTCGGCGAGGACGACGACGGCCGCGGCGAGGACGACCCAGGCGATCGGTCCGCCGATGATGAGTGCGATGACGCCGAGGACGGCGACGACGACCTTGCAGATGGCGACGATGGTGTCCCAGGCGTCCTGGAACCAGCGGACGACGTTCTCCCACCAGCTGCGGTTGTGGATGCCGGCGTCGGAGGCGGCGTCGATCTCGTCGGCGCAGGCGCGGGCGGCTTCCTCGCGCATCTCCTGTGCCTGTTGGGCGAGTGCCCGCGCGGCGGCGAGGCGTTCCTCGGCCTCGTCGACGCGGCCTTGGGCGGAGGCGGCGGCCTGGTCGGCGGCGGTGCGGTCGCGGGTGGCGGCGCGGACATCGGCCTCGGAGGGTGGCTCGACGCTCTCGCGTTCGCCCGCCTCCTGTAGCCGTTCCGCCTCGTCGCCGGCGCGGGTGACCCAGTCCTGGGCGTCGGTGAGCGCGGACTGGGCCGAGGAGAGGTCGGCCTGGGCGGCGAGGGCACGGTCCAGGGCCCGGTCGGCCATGCCCTGCGCGGTCTCCAGCTTCGGCCAGTACGTCTGTAGTGCCTGCGCGGCCATGTCGTAGGAGGTCTGGAGTTTCTCGAGGTTGGGCGGCACCCCGTCGAACTCGGAACGGAAACGGTCGGCCGACAGGCCCGCCCAGTCGAGGACGGCCCGGTCCTCCGCCATGCCACGGATGCGGCCCAACGCGTCGCCGACGTCATCCGCGAACGTCTGTAACCCCTCGGCGAGTTCCCTGACGTCGTCTGGACTCCCAGGTGTGGGATCGGAATCCATGTCGACAGGACTCCAGTCGGACGGTCGCGCCATGCTCTGCCCCCCGGGCCGCCTCAAGATCATGACTCTGACGGTTCGTCAGACAACGGTAGGCTCGGCCGCCCGCCCCGGCAATGGCGCCTCCAGCGGGCAGCGACGCGGGCGCCGATCCGCCGTGTGGCCGGCAGGGCCCGGGCCACTCCTTGTCGGTTGTTCGGAGCGGCCGATTCCGATCGGCCGGGCACCCGAACGCCCTTGCCGCTGTGCGGAAGCGCTGCGACCATCCCGTCAAGCGCCATGCGGCGGCCGGGGCATCGGAGAGACTCCGGCCGGGCCCCACCCGTCGAATCTGCTCCGTGGTCGAATCCTCGGGAGTGCGATCCCCATGCCGCGCTCGAAACTGCGTTCCCTGCTGCTCGGTACAGGCACCGCGATCGTCATGACGGGCACGGCTCTGGCACCCGCCACGGCGGCCGGAACATCCCCGTCGGGTGATGTGTTCGCCGCCGCGGGCTACTGGTCCTGCACGATTCCGGCCGGCTACACGTACACCCAGGTCCAGAGCACCCTCTCGTGTTCCAGCACCGGTTTCAGTCCTCAGTACTACGTGGTGCTGCCTTCGGACGGCCTGTGGGCCTGCACCATCCCCGCGGGATACACCTTCACCGCCACGCAGAGCACGATGTCTTACTCCACCACCGGTTTCGCCACCAGTTACCGCCTCAAGGCGCTCTGAGCAGGCACCCGCGGGTAGGCGTTCTCCGGCCCGGACAGCATCGTCGCGGGCCGGGGAACGCCGTGCTCCGTCCGACGCGCGTGGCGCCCGCCAGGTGCGCGGGACGGCAGCGGTGTCGACGGGACATCAGGCGCGGTGGTGTGGGCGAAGCGTCGCGTTTCGGTGGCAGACCATGTCAGGCATGGAGGCGCCGGAATGAAGGAGGCCGACGATGCGCTCGTCGCGCCCTTCGCTCTCGCGTGACTGAGCGCGAGACGGCCAGGCCCATCGCCTGGAGCCAGGAACTCCTCAGGTGCGTCACCGGCTACGGGAAGCGCTGGCCGTGGCCCGCGCTTCCTTCGACGACGGCACCGCCGGTGAGGCCGCACCCCGTGAACAGCTGCTGGACCGCCACAGCTTCTGCACGGCTCTCGACGGCCACCACCGGGGCGAGCACACCACCCTGTTCCCGGCCATCGCAGCCGCCCATCCAGAGCTACGCCCGGGGGTAACAGAGGCAGTCGTGGGGCGGCCCCGGCGCAGCCGCACGCTGAGGCGCC
The DNA here is from genome assembly GCF_054783955.1 of Streptomyces mayteni. Taxonomy (NCBI): domain Bacteria; kingdom Bacillati; phylum Actinomycetota; class Actinomycetes; order Kitasatosporales; family Streptomycetaceae; genus Streptomyces; species Streptomyces mayteni. The sequence continues at coordinate 21,431 of NZ_BAAGPR010000016.1, forward strand.
AGGAACGGTCTGTCTCCCCGCCGCCCTGGAGTGCGAGGTCGCCCTGGGGCGGCCTGGCGGCACTTGTCGCCGCAGCACCGGGCGGTCCGCTTCCGCCGGACAGCGCCCCACGACACCACCCGGCAGCCCGGGCCATGACACGTCTGTCACGCCAACAGCCGCTCGTGGCGGCTGGTTTCGGTGTTCAGGATCGCCGCCGTCTTCGCGTCGACGATGACGGTCGGCATCCGGCGGGGCGCGGGGCCCGAGGGGCTTGCCCGGACCGGCCAGCGGCCGGCCTTCTCCTCCTGGCCCTCGGGCGGGCTGGCTCTGTGTTCACAGGCCGTCTCCTTCGTGCCAGTGGTTCTGCCACCGCTGGTCCAGCGCCTCAGCGGCAGCCTGGTGGCGGATATCAGTGGACAGACGGAACTGGCCGGCGGGGTCGCGGTTGTCGAGTGAGGCGTGGATGATGTGGGCGTTGTGGATCACGAGGTCCCCGGCGGCGAAGTCTGTCACCAGCCACCGGGTGTCGTACTCCTCGGCCAGCGCGGGCAGGTCGGCGGTGATCGACGAGGCCGGACGTTTCAGGGTGCCGGCCGCCTCTTGCGCCAGAACCCGGTGGTGGCTTCCCTCCAGGTAGATCAGCGGGCCCCGGGCGAGGGGGATGTCGCCCAGCGGAATCCAGGAGGAGAGCACTCGGTCGGTGCCCTCGCGGAGGTAGACCAGGTCGTAGTGCGCCTGCGTCGCGGTGCCGATCCCGGACTCACCGGGGCCGACGTGCCGGATGATCTTCCGGCGGTGCAGGTGCGGATTCGTGGTGCCGAGGAACCATCGGTGGAAGGCGGTCAGTCGCGGTTGGCGGCACAGTGCCTCGTACTCCGTGCCCGGTACCAGTTCCTGGAACAGGATGCGGCGCAGTGCCGCGTGGTCGAGGGCGTCGGCGGGTGCGGCGACCCCGTCGCCGGGGTCCGTCCCCGGGCGGGTCAGCCCACTGGGTGCCAGGCGGGTGAAGTAGTGGCGGCGGAACTCCAGGACGGTCCCGGGGTCGAGGAACTCCCGCAGAAAGAGGTAGCCGTCTCGGCGGAAGCGGGCGCGCAGGGCTCGTAGGTCGTCGCGCTCCGCGGCGGGCACCGGTTCCAGGCGGCCGAGGCGGCGGGGGTGGGGGTCGAGCCGGTGACCATTCGAGGTCAGGACGCTCGTCAGGGCGGCGGATCCGTTGTCTTCCACGCGGCCCATGGTCGATGCTGCGTTGATCGGCGGGCCATGCACGGATTCGGCTCGTTCTTGGATTCCTGTCGACCGACCGGGAGTACCGCGATGTCCTCCACCGCCTACTACCTCACTCCCCCGTCCGAGGTGCGCGCGTTGGGCCTCGCGGTAACCGGTGTGGGGCGGATCGCCGAGCAGCGCGGCATGTGCGTGCGGCGTAGCCTGACCGGCTACGCGGGCGTCGTCGTCACCGAGGGCTCGGGGCGGCTGTCCTTGCACGGCCGGCCGGGGCAGCACCACACGGTGACCGCGGGCTCCTTCTTCTGGCTGCCGCCCGGTATCCCCCATACGTACGGTCCCGCTCCCGGCGCGTGGTCGGAGTACTGGGTTCTCTTCGAGGGGCCTGCTGCGGCGCGGTACGAGGACCTGGGGTACCTCGGGAGGGGTCCGGCACTGGTCGAGCCGGCGGATCCGGCGGGGACGCGGGCGGTGGTCCGGCGGCTCATGGGGCTGGGGGCTCGGCCTGACTCCCTCGCCCACCATGTCGCCGCGGCAGCCGCGATGCACGCGCTGATCACCGCGGTCGGCCCCACGCGCACGGCACCGGCGGAGCCGTGGGTCGCTCGCGGAGACATCGGGCGACGGGCCCTGGAGATCCTCGCGCGGGACGCCGGCGGCCGGGTGAGCATGGCTGCCGTCGCCCGCGAGCTGTCCGTCTCACGGGACACTCTCGCCACGCAGGTGCGGCGCTTGACGGGGTCGACGCCCAGCGACTACCTCACCCGGTACCGACTGAATCGGGCGAAGCTCCTCCTGGCCCGCACCGACCGGCCGATCGCCCACGTGGCCAGGGCGGTCGGTTACCCCGATCCCGCCTATTTCACCAGGACGTTCAGGCGCCGGATCGGGGTCTCACCCACCAGGTTCCGCCAGCAGCATCCGCGATGAGGCCGGAAGGCCATCCCCGTTGCGCGCCAATCCCGGGCACGGCCTCGTCGCAGGTTTCGACACTTACCGCCGCGTTCGAATCCTCGGTGTGCGCTGCCGCTTCCCGACGTGGTCCACAGCTGCTGTCCTTTCTCAGGTCTCAGGAACGGAGCCACGTGGTGAAGGCGACGTCCCGTTGCCGCGGGCCACCGTCTCCGGTCGCCGCGCCTCGGTTCGAGCGCTGGTTCGCCTCCCCTGACCGCTCCGGCGCATCTGGCCTCGGCCGGGCGCCCCCCGGGGCCTTGTCAGGAACCACCGCCGCAGCCACCACCACCGCCACCTCCGCAGCCACCGCCACCTCCGTCACTCCCGCCGTCGCCGCTACCGCCGATCCATCCGCCGCTTGCTCCGTTCCCGCTCGGCCGCCGCCCGCCCCGCGCCAGGATCGCTATGCCGTGCCCGAGCAACCACACGGTGACCAGTATCAAGATCATCGGAAACACGCCGATCTCCATGGAGGCCCTCCTCGCCAGTCCGGTTCAATTCTGTAGACGCGCTGAGGGGTTCCTTACGTTGCAGGCTCCAGGCATTCGCATAGGCGAATTCCGACCCGCCTCACACGGCAGGGCGATGCACTCCCTCACAGTCGCCTGTCCTGGTGCGGTGAACGCGTCCGCCAGGCGCCGGACGTGCCGGGCTCCCCATGTTCGCCTCGCTCGGCTGCCGGCCGCCGCAGCGAGGCTGGCCCAGCACCTGCCCGCCTTCCGGCCGGCCGGGAGGCGGGCTCGCCGTGCCTGATGGGTTCGTCGCATTCCCCGCCTCGTGCTCGGGTGATGGGCTGACTTGCTCTCTCGGGTCGGCCCGGCCTGTAGGCCGGTGGGCTCGGCTGGGGCGTCGCGGGCGGTCATCCGCCGCAGGACGTCCGGAAGGCCCCTGTCGGTGGCTCGTCCTTGAGCAGCCCGTCGAAGCCGTGCGCCCGGTGTTCGCGGCAGGCCGCCGACTCCCCCACCGCCGGCGGATAGTCCACGGCGAAGACGGCCTTGCCCTGCTCGACGAACACGTCCAGCTCCGCGCACTCGTCGAACTCGGCGCACTCCTCGGGCAACGCCCAGTCGAACGCGTCCACCAGCTCGGCCGCCGAACCCGGCTGGTCATAGCCGTTCTTCATCCCCACCGAGAGCCCGCGGGCGTGGGCCTGTTCGGCCACCTCTCGGTACCAGGAGTGCTGGTCGTCGAGCGTGATCGGAAACCCCGGATCGTTCCCCAGCGGATTGTTCTGGTCGGGTTCGACTCCGTCGCAGCCCATACGCTCGGCCAGATCGAATCGGGCCCAGATGATCTCGGCGAACGCCTCCCGGGACGCCGGCCTGATGTCCAGCCAGTGCTCCTCCGACCAGCCGGTGTCGTTCCCGATCACCACCTCGGGAAACCGTGCCGCGTCGGGCCGATAGCTCTCGTAGGCGCCGGTGTCGACGTAACAGATCACCACCGGCCTCGGCTCGCGCGCGTGCAGCTCCTCGACCGCGCCGGCCAGCGGCCCAGCCGGCACCTCGACGACGTCGCCGTTCGGATACCGCAACTCGGACCCGGCGGGGGCGAGGTCGAAGAGGTCCAGGTCATACATGTCGTGCGGCGCCGACAGGTCATAGGGCTCGCTGATCTGCCAGTCCCAGCTCACCGTCTCCCCCGGCGCCGGCTGCCACCACTCGGGCTCAGCCGACTCCTCCTCGCCGCAGGCGGCAAGCATCGCTCCCACCAACACCGCTGCCGCCGCCAACCGCCAAGCGCGACTCATGTGCACCACGACGCCCCCGCGACGTGTCTGGTTGCGGGTGGTGGGCCCAGGCGGGCCATGGACAGAACTGGCGCCACACGTCCAGGTCATGGCTCTTCAGCGGCGAACCGCGGCCCAACACGGTGGTGGGGCAGAACTCCTCGGTCTCCACGTCGTACGCGACGTGGAAGACCTCGTCCCGCTGCCGGGCCATCGCGGCCGCGGCTTCAGGGCTGGCTCCCCTGCCGACGCCTTCGGTGTTGGTGAAGCCGGGTGAGACGAGGGTGACGCGCAGGTCGGGGCCCGATTCCTGGTGCAGGCCCTCGGTGGGCACCTTCACCGCCTCCACCCCCGTCGACGGCGGTCTACTTCCAGAAGGACCCCGAGCAGATGCTCGAATGGTTCGCCACCCACCTGGCCTGAGCGGACTGTCGAGAACGCCGTGGTCCTAGGGACGCTTGCCGCCGGCGGGGCCGCGGACGGCGCTCGCCGTCAGTTCCCGCACGCGGTCCGCCGGCACGGGGACGCTCGGGGTGTCGAGGAACCAGCGCATGGCTTCCTCGGGTGCGAGCCCTTCCGGCCGCTCCCAGGGGAAGTAGGGCTGGACGTAGACCGGGGTGCCAGGTTCGACGCGCCAGCTGTCGGCGAGGGCGCCGACGTCCACCGCGTCATAGCCGAGTGCGTCGAGCAGGGCGGCCACCTCGGCCTTGGCGGCCGGGTCGTCGCCGGCGATGGGCAGGGCGCTGCGGTCGGGAGCGCCGGCGGGCCGGGCGAGGGTGAGCAGGCTGCGGAAAGCGATGTTGTTGAAGGCCTTGACCACCCGGGAGTCGGGCAACTGTCGCTGCACCAGCTCGCTGGAGGTCGACTCGTTCGCGTCCAACGTGGCGAGGCGGCCGTCGCGGTCCGGGTAGTAGTTCATGGTGTCGATCACGGTCCTGCCGGCCAGTTCGGCGGCCGGCAGCCGCTCGTAGGAGTGCAGCGGGACGGTCGCCACCACGAGGTCACCGGCGCCGGCCGCCTCGGCCGGGGTTCCCGCGCGGGCCCGCCCGCCGAGCTCGGCGACCAGGTCGGCGAGGCTCTCGGGGCCGCGGGAGTTGCTGAGCACGACGTCCAGTCCCGCAGCGACCGCGAGGCGGGCCACGGTGCCGCCGATCATCCCGGCGCCGATCAGTCCGAGGGTCTTCATCGCGATGTCACGTCTCCCTGTCCGATGTTCGTGGCCGAACGACACCGCCGACCAGAAAGCGATACTCGACTATTACTTGCCGAGTGAACCCCAGCCCGTACCGATAGCCATGCTCGACGACATCGCCCGTCGCGCCGGCGTGGGCATCGCGACGCTCTATCGCCGCTTCCCCAACAAGGAGGCCCTGGTCAGGGCCGCCATCGAGCAGACCATCGCCGAGCAGATCGCCCCCGCCATCGAGCGGGCGCTGGGCGACGACGACCCGAGACACGGCCTGGAGACCCTGCTCGAAGCCGCCCTCTCCATGGTGGCGCGCGAGCGCAACACCCTGGCCGCCGCCAACAACTCGGGCGTCCTCACCGCCGAGATCAGCGCCCCGTTCCTCGACTCGCTGACCGTGCTCACCCGTCGTGGGCAACAGGCCGGCCGCATCCGCGCCGACCTCGTCCCCGAGGACACGCAGCGGATCCTCGGCATGCTCGTCAGCGTCCTCTGGAACACCGCCCACCAGGGCGACGACTGGCGCCGTTACCTCGTTCTCCTCCTGGACGCGCTCTCCCCCGAAGGCGCCACTCCCCTACCGCCCGCGGCTCCGACCGCCGAGGGGCCCGACGGCGCGACGGGCCACCCCCTTCACCGGCTCGGGCACGGAGGGAGCGGCGCCACCGGCTGCGCGCCCTGAGTCGACATCGTGCGTTCGCCAGGGGCAGCGAAGCCGCGGCACACCCGCCCCCGTACCCGCACAGCGAGGTCGGGCGACCGGTTTCGTCCACCTTGCGCGAACAGACGCCGTGGCGCCCCGCGAGTGACCTGCGCCACTGACCGATCGGTCAAAGCTGTCCGATCGGTCAGTTACTGTGGAACGCATGGCACGCCCCCCGGCCGCGCTCCGCGGTCAGATCCTGAACTCGGCGCTGCGGCTCTTCGCCGCCCACGGGTTCCGGGCCACCTCGCTCCAGGACATCGCCTCCGACGCCGGCTGCTCCAAGGCGTCGCTGCTCTACCACTTCGCGAACAAGGACGCGCTCCTCACCGAGCTGCTCGCCCCCTTCCGGCGGCGCGCGGCCGAACTGCGGGCCGAGCTGGCGCCGCTGTCCGGCGAGCCCCTGGTGCGGGCGGCCGTGACGGGGTTCGTCGACCTGGCGCTGGCCTTCCGGTACGAGCTCACCGTCCTCTTCCACGACCTGCCGGGCACCGCCGACCACCTCGCGGTCAACCGCGACCCGGACCTGACGCTGCTCGCCTCCCTCGCCGGCCGCTCCGAAGACCCCCGCCACCGGACCTCGGCCTGGCTGGTGTTGGGCGGCGTGGCCGTCTCGGCGTACGTCGCCCCGACGACCGACGCGGTGCTGCGCGAGGAACTGATCCGCACCTCGCTACGGGCACTCGGGCACGACCCCGACCGCCCGCCGTCGTCCTGACCCCCGCATCACCGAAAGAGAGACCAGGCACCACCATGGCATCCCTGCTGTACCGGCTCGGCCGGTTCTCCTTCCGCCGGCGACGGCGCGTGATCGCGCTCTGGCTGTTGCTGCTGGCCCTGCTCGGCGGTTCGGCGGCCGCCTTCATGGGCGAGACCACGGACGAGTTCTCCATGCCGGGCACCGAGTCGCAACGCGCGATGGACGCCCTGCGGAACGACTTCCCGCAGGCCACCGGCGCGTCCGGCACCATCGTGGTGGCCGCCCCCGAAGGGCAGCGGCTCGACCAGGCCGAGATAGCCCCGCTCGTCCAGGAGGCGGGCACCGTCCCCGGCGTGCTCGGCGCGGTGGACCCGTTCACCAGCGGCGCGGTCTCCGAGAACGGCAGGTACGCCCTGATCAGCGTCCAGTTCGACGCGCCCGTCGAGGACCTGACCGGCGAACAGTCCGAGGAGTTCCAGCGGGTCGGCGCCGACGCCGGCGAGCTGCGGGTGGAGCACGGCGGCGAGGCCGTCACCGCCGGCGAGAGCCACGGCGTCAGCGCCACGGAGGCGATCGGCGTCGCGGTGGCCGCGGTCGTGCTGGTCGTCACCTTCGGCTCGTTGGTGGCCGCCGGCATGACGCTGGCCATCGCGCTGGTCGGCGTCGGTGCCGGCATGGCCGGCCTCTTCGCCCTCAGCGGCGCCGTCGAACTGACCGGCACCGCGCCCGTCCTGGCCCTGATGTTGGGCCTGGCCGTCGGCATCGACTACTCGCTGTTCATCATCTCCCGCTACCGGCAGTTCCTCGCCGAGGGAATGGCGGCCGAGGAGGCCGCGGGCCGGGCCACCGGCACCGCGGGCTCGGCCGTGGTGTTCGCCGGCGCCACCGTCGTCATCGCGCTGAGCGGACTCGCGGTCGTCGGCATCCCGTTCCTGACCGTCATGGGCCTGGCCGCCGCGGCGACCGTCGCCGTGGCCGTCGTCGTCGCCCTCACGCTGCTCCCCGCCGTCCTCGGCGTGGTGGGCGACCGGGTGCTCTCCCGCAAGCAGCGCGCCGCGCGGTCCGACGCCGCGGCCGCCCCCGCCGAGAGCGCCGGGGAGCGGGGGGCCGGCTTCCGCTGGGGAGCGCTGGTCACCCGGCTGCCCGTGCCGGTCCTGCTGGCCGGCGTCGTCGGCATCGGGCTGCTCAGCCTGCCCGTGCTCGACATGCGGCTCGCCCTGCCCGACGCCTCGACCAAGCCCCTCAGCTCGCCGGAGCGTCAGGCGTACGACCTCACCGCGGAAGGTTTCGGCCCCGGCTACAACGGCCCCCTGATCGCCGTCGTCACCGCCGACACCCCGGAGGCGGCCACCCGGGCGGCCACCGAGGCCCAGGGCATCATCGACGCGACCGACGGCGTCGCGGCCGTCACCCCGCCGCAGCCCAACGAGCAGGGCACCACCGTCCTGTTGAGCGTCACCCCCACCACCGGCCCGACGGAGGCGGGCACCGAGGACCTCGTCCACACCATCCGCGACGAGGTCCGCGACCTCGACGACGCCGAGGTCGCCCTCACCGGCACCACCGCCGTCGGCATCGACGTCTCGGAGAAGCTGGCCGACGCCCTCCCCGTCTACCTGCTGCTGGTGGTCGGCCTGTCCATCCTGCTGCTCATGGTGGTCTTCCGCTCCGTGCTGGTCCCGGTGAAGGCCGCCCTCGGCTTCCTGCTCACCGTGGGCGGCACGTTCGGCATCACCGTCGCCGTCTTCCAGCAGGGCCACTTCGCCGACCTCATCGGCCTGGAGGCCACCGGACCGCTGGTCAGCTTCCTGCCGATCCTGCTGATCGGCATCCTCTTCGGCCTGGCCATGGACTACGAGGTCTTCCTCGTCTCCCGGATGCGCGAGGACTACGTGCACGGCGCCGCGCCCCGCGAGGCCACCATCGCGGGCCTCGGCCACAACGCCCGGGTCGTCACGGCCGCCGCCGTCATCATGATCGCCGTCTTCGCCGGCTTCATGCTCACCGACGACCCGATCATCAAGTCCATCGGCTTCGCCCTGGCCATGGGCGTCTTCATCGACGCCTTCGTCGTGCGCATGACGCTCGTCCCGGCCGCGATGTCCCTGCTCGGTCGCGCCGCCTGGTGGCTCCCCCGCCCCCTCGACCGCGTCCTGCCCAACCTCGACATCGAGGGCGAGGCCCTGCAGCGACAGCCCACCCCCGTGGCGAGTGAGGCCGAGAAGCAGCCCGTCGCCCTCTGACCGCGGCGCACGGCGGCCGGGCGGATCACCCGCCCGGCCGACCGGTCAGTGCTTCGCGGCGTCCCACGGCTCGCCGACCCAGCTGTCGAAGGCGCGCAGCAGGACCAACAGCGCGGCCCCCAGGCGCCAGTCGGTCTCCGGCGCGTGCAGGAGCAGCCGGTCGCCGCCCGACCTGAACTCCAGCCTGGCCCGCCCGCCCGCGCGCCAGATGATGCGCCGGGGCCCACGCGCGACGTCACCACCGCCGGCGAACAGACTGGCCAGGACGATCAGAGCCTGCACCGGCCACAGCGGCCACCACAGGCACCACCAGAAGATCCGCCCCTTGAAGCCCACCGCTTCGGGACCACCTGCCTGCGTCACCGTCCAGCGGGTGCGCAGGCCCCTGCCGCGCAGCGCCTTCTCACGCACGAACGTGCCGATCAGCTCGCCCTGCGGGCCCAACACCTGGAACGTCGCGACACCGCTCGCGGCAGAGGTGGTCACCAGGGTCGCCACCCGCTCCCGACGGTGCTCGTCGGTCCACAGGACGAAGGAACGCGCCCCACTGGCCCGGGCGGCCAGGTACGCGGGGATGCCGCCCGGCGGCAACTCGCGCTCCGCGTGTGCGACCACCCGTGGCGCCCCCGATCCCTCGGAGAACTCGACCCAGGTCTGGACCGGTTCCGGAGTGCCGCCCGGACCTGCGGGACGGCGGACTTTCATGGTCAGTACGCTGCTCACCCGACGTGCTCCCCGTTGTGTGCGGAGCCCTCCGGTGTCCGAGGCTCCCTGGCTGATCCTACGGACGGCGCCGACGGCGACGACAGCCCCCTCCCCTCCCGACTCCGGCCTCTACGCCGCCCCTTGGCGGCGGGGGTGTCAGTCGGGTGGGACGCCGTAGCGCTCGCGCAGCTCACGGATCAGCGGCACCGTGGGGAACCCGGCGGCCACCGCGGCCACGACGACCGTCCCGTCCTCGTTCTGGTAGTGCTGCGGCGTCGACCACCGCGGTTCCAGGCGCGGGTCGGCGGCGAACGCCCGCAGCAGGGCGTCCATGACGCGGACCGCCTCCGCGTGCGAGGAGGCCCGAAGGACCACCGCGCCCCGCGTCGGCCCACCGGCGCACGCGTCGACGTCTGAGGCGCGCCCACCTCCCGCGCATCAGTGCTTCCACCCCGTGCGAGCACGGTGGCGCGGGTCCTCGCCCAACAGGGCGACGTCGGCGGTCTCGGACTGGCGGCGGTCGACGTCGTCGCTCGGCGGGCCAGGCGCGACGAAGCCGGGCCCGCCGGGAGGCGGAGGTCGTCGGAGCGGATGAGCGAGTATGGGGCCCGTGATCCGCGAGAGTGCCCGGGTCACTGGGAGACAGTGGCGGCGGGCGGGGTCCAGCGGTGGGTGCGGGGCACTGTGCCGGGGACGCCGTAGTCCTTCTTGAGGTGTTCGGGGATGGCGTAGTGCATGACGCGTCCGCGGGTGAGGGAGGACAGCTCGAAGGTGGTGGTGAGATGGCCGAGGCGGTCCAAGGCCCAGGCTCCGAGGGGGGAGCGGTCCTCGATGGTCTCCAGGACGCCGAGAACGTGGGGCACGGCCTTGACGACGGTGTCCCACGGGGTGCGGGGCACCTGGAGCCAGTCGGCGCAGGTGTCGCCGATGAGGTAGCGGATGAGTGCGGAGACCATCGGGTCGAAGAAGGTGCCCGGCGTGACCTCCTCGTAGAGGTCGATGAGCTGTCGGGTGAGGTGGGCGCCTTCCTCGGAAGGCCCCATGTGCCGGATCATGTAGAGGTCGAGGAACCGGCGGGCGTCGTCGAGGGTCCTGGGGACGGCGTCCTGGTCGACGCCGAGCATGGCGCCGACGACCCGCCAGGCGTAGTAGTAGGCTTCCGCGCCCTCGGTCGACATGTGGATGCCGAGGCGGTGCAGGCTGTCGAGGACGAGCAGCGAGAAGAACATCTGCCCGCCGATCATGTCCTCCTGGCAGATCGGCGTCCCGAGCGCCTCGGTGTCCCAGCGGTTCTCGCGCCTGAGGTGGTGGCGGATGGAGGCGTGCAGGAGGCGGACCTTCTGGGCCGCGGGGAGGAAACGGCTGTCGGCCTCGAAGGCGCCGGGCTGCATCAGGTAGACGGTGAACTGGCCGGTCTCCGCCATGCGTTTCGAGGGGTAGTTCAGGCCGTGGGTGGCCGACAGCAGTCGCGCCACGCGCGGGACGACGTAGCAGGCGGGCATGGCGGCGAAGGACAGCGCGGTGGAGATGTGCACGTTGTTGTCGATGAAGAAGAGCCGGGCCCGCTCCATCTCGTCCCAGTCCACCCAGGTCGGCGGGACGCTCGTGGCCTGAAGGTACTCCCGGGCGACGTCGGGCAGCCCGTCGGGCAGGGGAGCGCCGGCGGTGGAGACGTAGCGCATCAGGGTGTTGAACTTGCCCACCTCCCCGCGTTCGAAGAGGGCGGCGACGGTGGCGTCGGCGAGTTCGTCGCCGGCCCGCTGGAGGGCGTCCATCGATGCCTCGGTGGGGGTCATGGTGGGGCTCCTTGTGTGCGGAGGTCAGGACAGGCGGACGGCCGCGGAATGCGCCAGCGTGGTGAGGGCCGAGGCGGCGTGCGCGGGGGCGTTCAGCTGGTGCAGTGCGCCGAGGGCCTCCTCGACCCGGGCGGTGATCATGGCCTCGACGCGGTCGGGGGACCTCAGCCGGCGCATCACCTCGCGGACCCCTTCCAGACCGTCGGCGTCCAGGTCGGGTCGGCCGAGGAGGGCGCGCAGTCGTCGCCGTTCGTCGTCGCCGGCGAGGCGCCAGGTCTCCGCCAGCAGGGCGGTTGGCCGGTGCCCGCGCACGTCGTCGTTGTTGGCCTTGCCGGTGCGTTCCGGGTCTCCGAACAGGCCGAGGATGTCGTCGCGGAGCTGGAAGGCCTCGCCCAGCGGCAACCCGTACGCGGAGTAGCCCCGGCGCAGCCGCTCGCCGGCCCCGGCCAGGGCGCCGCCGATCAGCAGGGGCTGCTCGACGGTGTACTTGGCGGTCTTGTACCGGATCACCTTGAGCGATGTCGCGGTGTCGGGATCGGCGCCGGTGCGCAGGATCTCCAGGCACTCGCCCGCGATCAGCTCCCGGGCGAGTAACGACCACAGCGGGCGGGCGCGCGCCAGGTAGGCGGCGGGCAGGCCGCTGGTGGTGAACAGCTGCCCGGCCAGCGACATCAGCAGATCCCCCACCAGCATGGCCAGCGACCTGGCGGCGGAGGCGGCCCTTGGGCCCTGGGGCACGGCGCCGCACAGGGCGATGTGGACGGTCGGCCGGCCATGCCGCAGCGGGCTGTCGTCGATGAGATCGTCGTGGACCACCGCGGCGGCGTGGACGAGTTCCATCGAGGCCGCAGCCCGCACCATCGCGTCGCTGTCCGGCTGCCCCACCGCGCGCCAGCCCCAGTAGCAGAACGCCGCGCGCAGCCGTTTGCCCTGCGTGACCGTGGCCTCCAACTGGTCGGCCACCGGGCCGAGTACCGGGTCGATCGCCGCCAGCTGCTCGGCTTCCCGGACGACGAAGTGATGGAGCACCTCGTCGACACGGGTCCTGAACGCGGCCGGCTCCCAGCGGTCAGGCATGGTCCGTGGCCCGCCGGGCCAGGGCGTGTCGGGCGAGAACCTCGAGGTGGGCCGGGGGGACGGCGGCGTACCGGTCCAGCGCCAGGCGGCCGCGCGCCCTCAGATCGTGCTCGGCCTCCGCCGCCAGCTCCGCGGCGTCCGAGCGGCGCAGCAGTCCGCGCGCCGCACCCAGTGCCGAGCCCAGTGTGCTCACCGCCAGGTCGGCCAGCCCGGCCGCCAGCAGCACTGCCTGCTCGTCCAGGCCCCCGCGTCGTTCCGCTTCCTGCGTCATCCCGTCCCCTTCGTCCGCGGCGCGTTCGGGCGGCGCCGCTCGCGCGCCATCCTCCCCAGCATCGCGTCACAGCGGTCACATGAAGCGAAGACCACACGATCGAGCGCATATCTCGCACACCTGCGCGAATCACGACTCCCGTAGCCCACACCCTCCCAATAATTCGAACAAGTGATTGAATATGGGTCATGGTGACCCCTGGCTTCCCCGACGACCTGGTCCGCGATCAGCACGCCTGGAACCACGCCTACCGGCAGTTGGCCGTCTGCCGACCCGAGGAGTACGCCGTGCTGCGCCGGCGGCTGCTCCACCTGTCCTGCCGCATCGCCTACCACCCCCACTGGGCCGGACGCCGCTCCCCCGCCAGCTGGGCCGAACTGCGCCGCCACACACGACAACAGCACCAGCGGCAGGCCGCCCAGGTGCTCGCCCGGGCGGCATGAGAACCGCCGAGGACGGCGTGGCAGGGTGGTACCGACTCGCCTCTGGGCGAGGCCAGTTGTCCTGCCATACGATCAACCGTGCCTTCAGACATGGAGAATTCGGGTCGTAGGTCGGGGCGTCGCGCGCGCGGTTCGCTGTGGGGGGTCGCGGTGTTGCTCGCCGCCCTCGGGGTCGCCGCTCCGGCGGGCGCGTCGGACGTGCCGGAGGCGCCGAGGGCCGCGGCGCCGTTCCAGGCCGGGATCACCCACACCCAGCAGAGCGTGGACGGCGACGCCGAGTCGCGGGCGCGTGCCGAGGCGGTGCTGGAGTCCGTCGGGCCACTGCAGAACCAGCACCTGATGGGCTGGGGCGCCGAGAACCCCGAGCCGGAACCGGGCGTCTACGACTGGGCCAGTCTCGACGAGCGCATCGCGCTCATCGAACGGACCGGTGGCGTGCCGGTGATCACCCTGTGCTCGGCGCCCGGGTGGATGAAGGACTCCGACGACTGGGACATGGACGCCGCGCCCACCCCCGAGCACTACGACGACTTCGCCGACCTGGCGGTGGAGACCGCGCGGCGCTACCCGCAGGTGCGCTACTTCCAGGTGTGGAACGAGTTCAAGGGCTTCTGGGACGAGGAGCGCAACCGCTGGGATCACGAGGGCTACACCGAGCTCTACAACCTGGTCTACACCCGGCTCAAGGAGCACGATCCGGATCTGGTCGTCGGCGGCCCCTACGTCTCCCTCAACGTCTACGCGGACCCCGAGCGGATGAGCCACCCCTCGGAGCTGAGTGGCGACTGGGGCACCGTCGACCAGCGCGACCTGGACGCCATCGAGTACTGGCTGGAGCACAACGCGGGCGCCGACTTCCTGGCCGTCGACGGCTGGTCCCGCACCAGGGACGGCTACCACCCGCCGGCCGAGCGCGCCGGGGACATGTTCCGCGCCGTCTCCGAATGGCTCGTGGACCGCTCCGCACTACCGGTCTGGTGGTCCGAGTTCTACGCCCCGCTGGCGGCCGACGGCTACGAGAGCTCCCCCACCGCGATCCGCTCCGTGCTCGCCGGCATGCGGGACGGCGGGGCGTCGGTCGCCCTGTGGTGGGGGCCCGAGTGCGACGGCTCCGGCTTCCCCTGCGTCTGGACCTCGACCAGGGAGGCCGGCGGCGGCCGACCGACCGACTACCTGCCGGTGCTTCGGGAGTTCACGGCCGACTGACGCCGGCACCAAGCCCCCTGGCCCCTGGGCAGATCCGGAACAACGCGAAGCCGGGGCCCGCACCTGACGGTGCGGGCCCCGGCTTCGTGTTGCGCGCCGACGATCAGGCGGGAACGATGTTCTCCGCCTGCGGGCCCTTCTGGCCCTGCGTCACGTCGAAGGACACCCGCTGGCCTTCCTGAAGCTCACGGAAGCCCTGGCCGGCGATGTTCGAGTAGTGGGCGAAGACGTCGGGGCCGCCGCCGTCCTGCTCGATGAAGCCGAAGCCCTTCTCAGCGTTGAACCACTTCACAGTTCCCTGAGCCACGATGTTCTCCTTCTGTAGGCAGAGGCCCCATCCGGAGATGCCGGAAACCAAATAATGCGCCTGAAGAGAAGCATTCCCGTCAGGCGCCCATAAGTTCATGGGTACCACAACTGCAACATCAGAAAGCGTAGCACGCTGTGGCCCCACGTTCGGAACCGGTGATGGAGGCGGCGCCGACCCTGTGTCGTGGCACGGGCGCGGTGAGCCGTGGTGGTCGCCCCGCCGACCTCGGTGCCGCTGTGGATCGGCTTCATGCTCGCCCGGCGGCCCCCTGCCCGGCAGCGCCTCGGAACGGCTTTCGGCCTCCCGGCCGGGTCACCGCTTGACGGCCAGCCCGCACATGGCGTCCACCGGCTGCTCGTCCCCGAAGACGGGGTGCTCGGGGCGCCAGCGTTCGATGGTGACCACGCCGGGGTCGAGGAGCGAGAGCCCGTCGAAGAAGGCGGTCACCTCCTCGGGGCTGCGCAGCGTGTAGTCGCCGGCCAGGCGGGCGTTGTAGTTGGTGGTGGCCGCGTTGAGGGTGGCGTTGGTGTCGACACCGTCGCTGATGGCCAGGTAGCTGCCCGCAGGCAGCGGGGCGAGCAGGCGCCGCACGATGTCGGCCGGCCGGTCCTCGTCGGTGATGTGACCGAGGATGCCGAGCATGGTCACGGCGACGGGCCGGGAGAAGTCCAGGAGTTCGGCGGCCTGTTCCAGGATCGCCTCGGGTGCGCGCAGGTCCGCGTCGATGTACGCGGTCTCGCCGGCGGGCGTGCTGGTGAGCAGCGCGCGGGCGTGGGCGAGCACCAGTGGGTCGTTGTCGACGTAGACGATCCTGGACTCGGGGGCCACGCGCTGCGCCACCTCGTGGGTGTTGTCGACGGTCGGCAGGCCGGTGCCCAGGTCGAGGAACTGCCGTATGCCCGCTTCGCCCGCGAGGAAGCGGACGGCCCTGGAGAGGAACATCCGCTGGTAACGGGCGGTGCGGACGATGCCCGGGTACACGCTGGTGATCTGCTCGCCGGCGTCCTTGTCCGTGGCGTACCAGTCCTTGCCGCCCAGCCAGAAGTTCCACACCCGGGCCGAGTGCGCCCGCGAGTTGTCGATCTCCATCTGTTTCCTCCGTCGGCCCGCTGTTGTCGTGGTGAGCGGAAGCGTAGCCGCGACCCCCGGGCCCGCCGTGGCAGCGGTGCCCGGGGCGGCGAACGCACTCGTCCGGGTGGTTTCGCACCCGCGAGGACCACGGGAGGTGGGCCCCGTGTGATCGTGCTGGTGTCGCGATCGGACACTCGCCTGTGGGGAGCACCTGGCATGGCCGAGCAGGGACCGGACACCACCGACACCGACGACGAACCGTTGGACCTGGCCGACGAGGAGCTGGTCCGGGATCCTTTCACCTCCTACGCGCGCGTTCGCGCATGCCCGTCGATGGTGCGCGGGCGGGTGCGGGGCGCCGATCCGATGTGGGTGGCCACGCGCTACGACGACATCCGGACCGTGATGGGCGATCCCCGCTTCACCATCGACGCCACGACCGTTCCCGGGGCGCCGGTGGCGCACCGCACCGAGCAGACCTGGCAGGGCCGCGGCATGCGGCCGGGGTACGAGAGGTACCTGCGTGCCGCGATCTTCGACGCGGACGGCGCCGAACACCGCCGGCTGCGCGGCCTGGTGACCGCCGCGTTCTCCCCGCGCCGGGTGGCCGCGTTGCGTCCCAGGATCGACGCCATCGCCGCGGAGCTGCTCGACGGCCTGCCGAGCCGGGCCGAGGACGGCGTCGTGGACCTCGTCGAGCACTTCGCGCGGCCGTTGCCCATCACGGTCATCTGCGAGCTCATCGCCGTCCCGGAACCCGACCGTGACCGCTGGCGGGCCCGCAGCGCCACGCTGACCGCCGGCGTCTGCGGCGAGGAACTCGGTGACGCGCTCGCCGGCATGGTCGACGACGCGCACACCCTCATCGACCACCACGTCGCCCAGCCGGGCGACGACCTCATCTCCGAACTGCTCGGCCCCCACCGCCTCGACCGGCTGAGCACCGACGAGCTCGTCGCCCTGATCGTCAACCTCGTGGTCGCCGGGCACATCACCACCGTCAACCTCATCGCCAACGGCACCGAGGCGCTCCTGAGTCACCCCGAGCAACTCGCCCTGCTGCGCGCGGACCCCTCGCTCATGCCGCACGCCGTCGACGAGCTCATGCGCTACTGCGGCCCGGTCGTCCGTGCGCTGCCCCGCTATGCCACCTGCGACGTCACGCTGGGCGGCACCGAGGTGCGTACCGGGGAGGCGGTCCTGCCGATCGTGTCGGCGGCCAACCGGGACCCGGCGGCGTTCGCCGACCCCGACCGCCTCGACGTCGGCCGCACCCGGCACCGCCGCGAGCCGCACCTCGGTTTCGGCCACGGCGCGCACCGCTGCCTCGGCGCGCACCTCGCCCAGGAGGAGACCGCAGGTGCCCTGACCGCGCTGTTCGACCGTTTCCCCGGCCTGCGGCTCGCCACCGAACCCGGGCTGCTGCGACGCGGCACCAACCCGGTCAACTGGCATCTGCAGGCCCTGCCCGTGCGGCTGTGACCCCGGGCGAGGGGGCGTGGACTCTGTTCACCGGGGCGTCGGTTGGGCGACGCCGGACGTCAACTGCCCTGACGCGCGCCCGAAGTTACCTCTGAGGCGTTCTTTCGCATCGCGAAGAGGCACGGGGACATGCTGGATCCCGGGTTCGACAAGGCGGATGTCGAGCGGCTGAACGAGGAGTTCGGCCCTGGTGGCCGGCCCGACCCCACGGAGATCCTGGCGTACCTGGCGGGCCTCGAGGCCATCACGGAGTCCGTCTACGGCGGCACTCACCTGCACCCGAGTCGGGAACTCACGCCGACGGAGCGGGCGTTCCTGGAGAAGTTCTACGACGCCCTGGACCCGCACACGCTGGGCGCGTTGGGGCGCGACGGCGAGGGGGTGCCGGTGAGTGCCCGGGATCGGGTCGCCATCGCCGAGGGCTGGGGCCGACTCGATCCCGGGCGGTTCGAGAAGTTCGCCTGGCTCGCCAGGGAGTGACGGTCAGCGCGCCGGTGGCCGGCCCGGCCTCGGGCGGCCGGGGACGCCGGGGCGGCGTTGCCAGGGGCGGGGTCCCGACGGCGGCCGGTACTCGACGCCGAGCGCGTCGAGGCGGGCGTGGTGGGCGCTGTCCATCCGGTGGGCGAAGTCGGCGAAGTCCCGGTCCGCGGACGGTGGCAGGGGGCGCCAGGCGATCTCGGCGAAGGCGGCGAGGCGCGGGAAGGCCAGGTAGTCGACGGCGCGGGCGCTGTCCATGGTCTCGGTCCAGACGTTGGCCTGGACGCCGATGACGTGGGCGGCCTCCGCCTCGTTCAGGGAGTCGGGCACCGGTTCGAAGCGGTAGACGTCCTCCAGGGTGCGCACGTGCGCGATCGGCACGGGCTCGTCGGGGCCTTCGGCCTGGCGCCAGTCGAGGTAGGTGTGCTGTTCAGGGCACATCACGACGTCGTGGCCGGCGCGCGCCGCGCTGACGCCGCCCGCGTAGCCGCGCCAGGACGCCACCACCGCGCCCGGTGCCAGGCCGCCTTCGAGGATCTCGTCCCAGCCGACGAGCCGGCGCCCCCGGTCGGCCAGCCAGCGGTCGAAGTGGCGGACGAACCAGCTCTGCAGCTCGTCCTCGTCGGCGAGGCCGAGGTCCTTGATGCGCCGCTGGACGGCGGGGCTGGCCCGCCACTGGTCCTTGGGGCACTCGTCGCCGCCGATGTGGACGTACTCGGAGGGGAAGATCTCCAGGACCTCGGTGAGCACGTTCTCGTAGAACTCGAGCGTGGTGTCGGAGACGTTGAGCACGTTGGGGTTGATGCCCCAGCGGTCCCACGGGGTCAGGGCCGAGGTGTCGACGACGTCGGCGTTGCCCAGCTCGGGGTAGGCGGCGATGGCGGCCTGGGAGTGGCCCGGCACGTCGATCTCGGGGATCACGGTGATGTGGCGCGCGGCGGCGTAGGCGACGATCTCGCGCAGGTCGTCCCGGGTGTAGTAGCCGCCGTGCGGGCGTTCGTCCCAGGCAGCCGTGTCGCCGAGGCCGATCCGGCTGCGGGCGCGCCAGGATCCCACCTCGGTGAGGCGGGGGTAGCGCTCGATCTGGATCCGCCAGCCCTGGTCGTCGGTGAGGTGGAGGTGGAGCACGTTCAGCTTGTGGGCGGCGAGGAGGTCGACGTACCGCAGCACGCCGTCCTTCGGCAGGAAGTGCCGGGCGACGTCCAGCATCATGCCGCGCCAGCGGAAGCGCGGGGCGTCCGCGATCCTGACCGGCGGCACCGTCCAGGGCCCGTCGCCCAGCGGGGCGCGGCGGAAGGCCGCCGGGCCGAGGAGTTGGCGCAGGGTCTGCGCGCCCCAGAAGACGCCGGCCGGGCCGCCGCCCTCGACCAGCACCCCGTCGGCGTCGGCGACGAGTTCGTACGCCTCGGGGCCCTGGGCGGCGAGGCGTTCGGTGACGCGGAGGGTGAGGGCGTTCGCCGCGCCGGGCGGTGCGGGCCTGAGCGGAAGGCCGGTCGCGGCGCCGAGCGTGGCGCTCAGCCAGGCGGCGGTCGGGCCGCTCGCGGCGTCCGAGACCACCGGGGTGTCGGGGCCGAGGACGAAGGCGTCGCCGCCCGCGAGACCGGGCCGGACTTCTCTGGGCGCGGGGACCAGATGCATGAGGTGACCTTTCGGCGAGAGCTACGGCGAGGGTAAGTGCCGTGCTTGATCGCCAACAAGAGGTCTGGACCATCCGGTGCCGGCCGCGGAACGCGAGGCGGGGCGGGGGTGGTTGGGGGCGGTGGTCAGGGCGCGTCGGCCTGGGTGCCCGTGCGGCCCTCGGCCAGGTTCTCGGCCGCTTGGACGAGTCTCCGCATGGTGGGGGCGAATTCCGCGGTGTCCGTCCGCCGGGCGCGGGCGCGGTTCCAGGCGATGAGCTCGCGCAGCCGCTCGGGGTCCTCAAGCGCGTGGAAGACCGATTCGGGGCGCAGGGGATCCAGGACGCGCCAGTCGTGGAGGTCGACCAGTTCCCGGAGCACGGGGTAGGGACCGGCCGCGACGGGCTTCCCCGCGACCATCGCCTCGGGGACCGGCTGCCCGTACCCCTCCCAGGTGGAGGAGAGCACCACCAGGTCGGCGGCGGCGTACATGTCGCCCCGGGCCGGCACGGATCCGACGACGAGGCCGGGGGCGGTCGCGAAGACGGCCTGGATGTCGGGCGGCACGGACTCCCATTTCGCGGACGTGTGGGTCACCCAGTACCTGACCCGCCGGGATTCGCCGTAGAGCCGTTGCAGGGACCTGGTGAGCTCGACCGCGGCCGGGACGTTCTTCCGCTTGCCGAGTGCGATCGGGTGCAGCACCAGCAGGTCCTCGTCGTCGACCCGCAACGCCTTCCTGGTGCCGGAGCGGTCGCCGTCCACCAGCTCCCGGACGTCGACCGTGTTGTAGGCGGTCACCAGGGCGCCCCGGTCCGGCAGTTCCGGATACCGGTGCGCGAACTCCCGTTCGGTGATCCGGTTGATGGTGACGTGCAGCATTCCCGGGTGGTGCAGTGGGAGCCCGGCCGAGGGGTCGTAGGAACCCCAGAGCCCGGACACGATCTGCCAGCCGGGGTCGTGGTGCCGGACGATGGTCGGCACCCGCTCCCGCAGCAGGACCTCCTGCCAGCCGAGGGCGGCCTCGGGCGCGGACGGCAGGGTCCCGAGGTTGTCGAGCACCACCAGGTCGGCCTGGCGTACGAGGTCCCGCACGGCCGGGGTGTCCAGGGGTGGGCAGGGCTGCCCGGGCAGCTCCGCCCACATCCCGGGGACGAGCACGTCCCCTGGCTCCCTTCGCACGTAGTGGCTCGCCACGCGCACGACGTCGTACCCGAGGTGGGAGAGAACGGTGCCCCACTTCTCGGCGGCGACGCTGACGCCGTCGAATCCGCCCAGGCGGTGGGAGACCAGCAGCGCCGTCGACATGACGGCCATCCTGACCGCCCCGAGGGCGGCGGCACAAGGGCCGACCGTGGGGAGCGGGCGCACCGCGGCCGGCGAGGGGCGGGAGCTCCCGTTGCCCCGCCGGCCGTCGGGTGTGGTGTTCGGGCTCGGGTTCAGGCTCGGGTCAGCGCACTTCCTGGATGCGGATCTGGTTGCCCGCGGGGTCGCGGAAGGCGCAGTCGCGGACGCCGTACGGCTGCTCGGTGGGCTCCTGGATGATGTCGGCGTCACCGGCGGCGGCCTGGAGCTTCTCGAAGGTGCCGTCGAGGTCTCCGGTGGCCAGGAGGAGCCAGCCGTAGGTGCCCTTGGCCATCATCTCGGTGATGGTGCGGCGCTCGTCCTCGGTGATCCCGGGGTCGGCGGCCGGCGGGGCCAGGAGGATGGAGATGCCGGGCTGGTCGGCGGGGCCGACCGTGATCCAGCGCATCTTCCCCTCGCCGAAGTCGCTGCGGACCTCGAAGCCGAGAACGTCGCGGTAGAAGGCCAGGGAGGCGTCGGGGTCGTCGTGGGGGAGGGCGCAGGTGTGAATGGTGATGTCCATGTCCCTCACGCTAGCCGCGCCCCCGTGACCAGCGCTTCTCCGATCCTGATCGGTTCTGCCCGGTCCGCCGGGTGGCCGTATCGGCGGCGGCTGCCGGGCTCAGGCCGCCGTGCCGCCGACGAGTCGGTCCCCGGGGATGTCGGCCTTGTCGGGGGCGTAGAAGTCCTTGATGCCCTCGAGCCAGGTGACCGCCGGGACGTGGTCGGTGTCGGTGGGGCCGAAGGCGTCGAAGAGGGCGTCGATGTTGGGGCGTTCGAAGCCGATGGCGAGCATCAGGGCCATGAAGGTGGGGCGGTCGACGAGGCCGTCGCCGTCCGGGTCGCCGAGCGCGGCGAGGGCCTGGGCGAACTCGGCGACCGCCCCGTCGAACCGCTCGGGTGACAGGACGCAGTGCACGAACTCGTCGTAGCCGACCCGGCCGTCGCCGTTGGTGTCCAACTCGGTGGCCAGGGTGGACCAGTACCTCCTGAAGGCGCCCCGCATGGCGTGCTTGGCGGCCTCGTCGGACGCGTGCGCCGCCGCCTCGACCCGGCTGGACATGAGGTCGAAGTCCTCGGCCTCCAGGCGGCCGTTGCCGTTGGCGTCGAAGAGCGTGAAGACGAGCCTGACCCGGCTGATCGCCTCTGTGCGCATGGGGAGTTCACCCTTCTTCCGGCGGTGGTGCGGGAACGGTGGAACGGCGCCCGGCCGCGTGGGGAGGAGAACGGCGGTCGGGCGCTGGCCTCACTATCCGGCCACCGGTTCCGGCGGGTGGCGGGGGCGGTGGTGGTTCACCTGAAAGCGTGAAGACGCCGAGCCTGGGGTTTGGCACCGGCCCTCGTGCGACGGCGGCGACGCGCCGTCGCACGAGGGCGTGCGGTCAGTGGCGGGCCTGGAACCAGACCACCAGGAGGCCGACCACCGTCGTGCCGGCGGCGTAGCTGGCGCCGCGCAGGAACTGGTGCGCGGCGATCGCGCGGCGCCGGGCGAGCCAGCGGGACGCGCCGCTCGCCGCCGACCCTACCCACGCCAGCGTGCCGCGCAGGGGCCTGTGCTGCATGTCGTCGCCTTTCTACGTTCTGTGTTCTCCGTCGTTCCGCTGTTCCGTCGTTCCGTTGTTCCGCCGTCGGCCGTCCGGACCGTGGTCAGGAGGCCAGGTACTCCCGGACGCGGGCGGCGAGGGTGGTGTCCGGTCTTGGGATGTCGCCGAAGTAGGGGTCGTGGTCGACGGCGAGGTGGTCCACGGCCTCGGTGAGCTCGTCGGCCGGGTCCGCGCCTGCGGTGCCGGCGCCGGCACCGGCACCGGCGGCCCAGGGGGAGGTGACGATCCTCAGGAGCATGGACTCCACGGTGGTGTAGCCGCGGTCGTAGAGGTCGGGGTCCTCCCAGAGGTAGAAGGCGCGCTGCGGGACGTGTCGTCCGCGGGGGGCGGCGGGCGGGGTGGCGTGGTGTTCGAGCACTTCGAGGCCGACCGCCTCGTGCGCCCAGTGTTCGGCGTCACGGAGCTCGCCGCGTTGGAGGTGGGCGAAGTACAGGCAGAGGGCGGCGGTGGACTTGCCGGCGCCGGCGCTGAACTTCCACCAGAACTGGGCGCCTTCCGGCCGGTCCGCCAGGTGGAGGAGACAGGCGAAGACCAGGGCGCCCTCGCCGCCTTCCCCGCCCTCCCCGCCGTCGACCAGACCGGCAAGGTCGGCGGCGGCGTGCGAGGTCTGGAGGACCAGGCGGCACAGTTCGGCGAGATCGCTGGTGGCCTGGTCCTGCATGGCCGCGGGGGCCGTGGGCGGTTCCGGGCTCGCGGGCGGTTCCGGGCTCGCGGGCGCCGGCCGGGTGCCGGTGGTGCCGATGACGTGCTGGGCGTAGGCGTCGCGTTGGAGTGCCCGCTGCCACAGCGCGTCGGCGATCTCGTTCTCGATCAGGCGCCGGGAGGCGGCGATCTCCGCCGCCAGGTCGTCCGCGGTGTCGGTCGGCACGGCGGCGAGGCCGAGGCGGTCGTCGAGGTCGCGCATGCTACGGCGGGTGCGGCGGCTGCTCATGTCGTCCTACTCATCCCGGTCATCGTTGGTTTCCTCCGTGACGTCGATGCCGAGCTCCAGGGCGAGCCTGGCTCGGGCGAGCCGGCGGTGGGTGCGCACCGTCGGCTGGCTGACGCCCATGATGCTGGCGACCCGGTGGGGCGGCGTGTCAAGGACGTACTGAAGCACGATGACGTCGTACTGACGCTCCGGCAGCCGGGCGATCGCCGCGTACAGGCCGAGGTCGCTCTCGAGGGCGGCGAACGCGGAACGCAGCGCGTCGAGTTCGTCGAGGGCGGCGCGCGCGGCGCGGCGGAAGGTCGCGGTCGCGACGAAGGCCCGCTGGCGCCGGTTCCGCCGCAGCTGTTCGGCGAGGGTGATCCGCAGGATGCTCCAGGCGGCGCGCTCCGGGCTGGCCTGCGTCATGAGCCAGTTCCAGTTGAACGCCAGGCTCATCATGACCTCGTGGACCACTTGGCCGGCCCAGGCGGAGTCGTCGAGTTGGAGGACGGCGTACTCCTTGTAGACGCCGTAGTACTGCTCGTGGAAGGCCCAGAAGGCGGGGGGCAGCCTCTCGGCGGATGACTCGCGCACGGCCCGGTCGAATCCAGGGGGCAGGTCGGACACCATCACGCATCACCGTCACAGTCCCGCGCCGGGGCGGGCGCCCCGCCCGGCTGAGGGAGACGGTGCTGCCGCCGCGTCAGGCCAACCGCGCGAGCCCGCGCGCGGTTCGCGACTTCGTGTGTCACGTGGGATCCCTCATGAAGTAGTGGGGGTCCAGCGGCTACCAGGCCCGGTTCCACTGCCAGGTCCCGCTGCGGAGCCTCGTCGCTCTCAGTCATCAGCTAAGCGGACGACATCGCTAAACGTTGATGTCGCCCGACACGTTTTTTCGGAAGTGGCACTTCCGGATCCGTGCATATGCCAGCGGGCCGCAGGTGTATGACGCCCCGTCAGATGACGGGGAACCCGCGGCGCTCCGGCTGGCCAGCGACGTTTCCCCCGGTGCACGTGCAGGGCGGCGGCCGGCCAAGGGCACGCCGGCGGCGGCATAACTCGTTCGGAACCAGGGGCAGTGACGGACGTCACACGGCGCACGGTGAACCGGCGTTGTCTGTCGTGCGCCCTCGGGCGCCGCCCGCGAGGTCGCCACGGCGCGTGCGGGATGTTCAGCAGCGCGTGAAGGCCGGTTCGCGTGACGTTCGCGCCGGGGTGCCGCCGGGCTGCTCTACTCGGTCACCATGAGCGGACACGACGCAACGGCGGGACCGAGCCGGCTAGCCACGCTCGCGGCGGCCGGCGGATTACTGGTCACCGCGGTATCCGGGGCGACGCGGACGGCCGGGGCCGCCGCGCCCAGAACGGCTCCCGGGGCGGCCCGGACGTCCCGGCTCTCCACCGGCACCCTGCTGGTCCACGCGGACCTGCACAACCACACGATCATGTCGGATGGCGACGGCGCCCCGGAGGCCGCGTTCGCGTCGATGCGTGCCGGTACACGGCGATCCGGGGGTTCGAGTGGACCCACCCGCTGCTCGGACACGCCAACGTCTGGTTCACGGACGGCTGGGTCGACCTGCTCGGCGCCGGGTCGATGGGCGGTTTCTTCCGGTGGCTCGGCGACCGGCGGGCCGTCGCCAGCTTCAACCACCCGGGGCGGGAGGCGCTGCGCTTCGGCGGCTTCGACTTCGAGCCGGCCGTGCGCGAGCAGATGGTGGGGCTCGAGATGTTCGACCGCACCGACGACTACCTCTTCGAGGGCTGGTCGAACGGCACCTCCTCCCCGCTCGTCGCCTGCCTCGACTCCGGGTGACGCACCGGGCTGAGCGGGGTGACCGACGAGCACG
Source organism: Streptomyces mayteni (assembly GCF_054783955.1). NCBI lineage: Bacteria > Bacillati > Actinomycetota > Actinomycetes > Kitasatosporales > Streptomycetaceae > Streptomyces > Streptomyces mayteni. The sequence continues at coordinate 46,314 of NZ_BAAGPR010000016.1, forward strand.
GGACCGACTGGGGCTTCCCGGAGGGCAGGGGCCGCAGCGGTCTCTGGGTCACCGAGAACACCCGGCAGGGGGTGTTCGAGGCGATGCGCGCCCGCCGGTTCTTCGCCACCCGGGTCTCGGGGCTGCGGCTCGACGGCACGGCGAACGGCGTCCGGATGGGCGGCGAACTGCCGTTGGCGGCCGGGGACGTGCGGTTCGCGCTCGACCTGGACCGTGGGCCCGAGTGGCAGGACAAGCCGCTTCTGGTGCAGGTGTTGCGGCCCGGCACGGAGGTTCCGGAGGTCGCGGACGTCGTCGAGACGGTGGCCGGGCGGATCGTGGAGTTCACGGTGCCGCTGGACGTCGAGGACGGGGACTGGGTGGTGCCGCGCGTCTCCGACCCGACCCGGGCCAACGAGACGCCGGGCCCGGCCGGCCACCCCTGCAACGACTGAGGCGTGGCCTACACGAGCCCCTGGTGGCTGGTGCCCTGACGCCCCCGGTGACGCATCCCGGCCACGGAACCAGGGGCGGCGGCGCCGGCGACGAACGCCGGCGACGCCGCCCCGGCCGTGGCGGGCGGTTCGGCGCTACGGGACGGCGACCTCGAGTACCTCACCGTCCGTGGTGGCGACCGCGTTGCCGTTGCGGAGCGCGTCGTAGCAGCCGTGGCTGCTCCAGACCGGGAGGAAACTGCCCTCGGGGACGGTCACCGTGACGTCCTTGGGGACACCGGTGGAGAAGCCCTGGTGGCAGGCCCAGTAGCGGCCGCTGGCGCTGTCGTCCGGCATGCCGATGATGACGGAGTCCGCGGGCCACGAGGGGTCCCCGACGCCGATCGTGATCCGCAGGGTCACCGTGACGTCGGCGGCCTGGGACGTGGTCGCCGCCGAGGCGGCGGTCGGGGCGAGGGCCAGTGCGAGGGCGGCCAGGGCGGCGCCGAGGGCGAGGCCGGGACGGGTCCGGCGGGAAGAAGTTCGGGGCATCGTGCTCGCTCCCATCGCGATGAGGTCATGCTCATGACGTCTCGGGCACGGAAGCGGCCCCGCCCCGGTTCGATCCGGGGGCGGGATCCGGCCACGTTGTCACGGCCCGGCGGCGGGCTCGCGCGGGGCGAGGACCGCGCTGAGCGCGGCGGCGCCGTCGAGCAGCGCCCTGGAGCGGGCCGCGATGGCGGCGTCCCTGGCCGCCAGCGCGGCGGCGAGGTCCGCCGACCGGCGGGCGTCGCGCAGCTCAGGGACCAGGGCCCTGAGGGGCTGGATGCGGTAGCCGGCCCTGCGCAGCTGGTGCACGATCCGCGCGTCCCGCACCTGGGACGGGGTGTACCGGCGCGTCCCCCGGGCGGGGTCGCGGTCCGGGACCACGAGGCCCTCCGCGTCCCAGTGCCGCAGCGTGGAGGGGCGCACGCCGAGCGCGGCGGCGAGTTCGGAGACGCTCATCGCGTCCGACGGGCGCACGTCGTCGAGGAGCTCGCCGGAGATCGCCAGGGCGGCCGCCCTGGCCTGGCGCAGCCCCGCGCGCTCCGCGTGGAGGCGGGCGTGGGCGGCGTCCAGGAGTTCGAGCACCGTGTGCGAGGCGGGGAAGCGGTGCGCGGCCCGCAGGATCTCCTTGGCCTCGATCGGGCCGACGCCGGCCGCCAGGGCCCGGTAGGCCAGCGCGGACCGCAGGTGCGGCTCGCCGTAGCGCCGGTAGCCGGTGGCGGTGCGCGCCGCCGGCGGGAGCACTCCGTCGCGTTCGAGGTTGCGAACCTGTTGGACGGAGTAGCCGGCGCGCCGCGCGACGTCGGCCGGGCGCAGATCACCCGATTTGAGACTTGGCATCCCTCGGCCCCTTGTTCTCCGTGGTGAAGTCTCCACATGCACCTGAATGTGACGCTGGAGCACATGACCATAGACGAGATCATCGACCTGGTGGGCGGCCTCGACGGCGTCCTCACCCTCCGGCCGGGCCCGGGCGACGGCTCACCGGAGATCAGCTGGGGCGACACCTTCTTCTCCTACGCGCCGGACGGCGTCACCCCGACCAGGACCCAACCGTTCGCGACGGTCGTGACCAAGGACTACCCCGACGACACGGCGTCGCGCCTCGACCGGCCGGACGCCTTCCGGGTGAACGTCTTCGCCGGGAAGGAGGCGTTCGCCCGGTACACCGGCCACGCGCCGCGCGAGGTGGCGACCGCCGGGGCCGATCCCGGCACCACCGACACCGTGCTGGCCCACCCCGTGTACGGCGCGGCCGGCTGGTTGGCCGTGGTCAACCCCGGGCCGCGCACGGCCGGTTCCGTTCGGGAGCTGCTGCGCGCGGCCCACGACCTGGCGCGTGCCAGGTACGAGCGACGCGCGGAGTCGGGGGAGGCCGGGGGACGGGCCCCCGGCCGGGTGGAGGGTCAGTAGCGGGAGCGCTGGATGATGTCGCGCGGGTGGGCGGTGGTGCCGTCGACGAACTCGAACGAGCCGACGGACCAGAACCGGCCGGTGCGGGCGATCGGGGCCAGGGCGGTCACCTCGTAGCTCTGGGTGATGCCGTCCGGGACGGCCGGGCCGGCCACCCGGGTCCAGCGGTGGCCGTCGTAGCGCCAGTACAGCGGCGGGCCCTCCCAGCCCTCCGGGTTGCCGGCCATCCAGGCCCGGCCGTGGCCGTCGGCGCTCACCGCCTGGGCCTCGATGCCGGTGACGGGCCCGCTGGTGTCGCGCCAGGTCCGGCCGTCCCAGTGCAGGACGTGGGAGGTGAACCAGTCGTCGGCGGAGGTGGCGGTCGCCCACACGCTCCGGGCGGACTCCACGTACACGTCGGTGAGCCGCAGCCCGGGCAGCGTCGGGCTGACGTCGCGCCAGGCGCGGCCGTCCCAGTGCAGGGCGACCGGATCGGCACCGAGTCCCGCGTAGTCGGCGCCGACCGCCCACGCGTCGTTCGCCGAGCGGGCGTGGACCTGGCGGACGGAGCGCCCGGTGGGCAGTTCCGTGGTCTGCCAGGTGCCGCGGGCGTAGGTGCTCAGGCGCTGGTCGCCGGCCAGCCAGATCCGGCCGGGTACGGCGGCGAGTTCGCCGAACGTGTGGCTCGCGTTGTCCGGCAGGGCGACCTGTTCCCAGCTACGGCCGTCGTAGTGGGCCAGCGCCTCCCCCGGGTCCTCGCCCAGCCACGACCAGCCGTAGGCCCACACGTCGTGGCGGCCGGCGGCGGCCACGGAGTACCAGGTGTCGACGTCCGGGAGGCCGGGGGCGGTGTCCTCCCGCCAGGCGCCGTGCCGCCAGGTCAGCATGACGCCGTCGGGCATGCCGTCGATCCAACGGGTACCGCTGGACCAGGCTCGGTCGGTGCCGGATGCGGACACCGAGTTGATCGACGCGTTCTCGTGCAGGGTGTCGGCGGTGACCGTCTCCCAACGCTCGCCGTGGTTCCGGTCGTCGGCCGACGCCACTGGGGCGAGCGTGCCTAAGGACAGGGTGACGGCCAGGATCGCGCCGGCTCCCGCGGCGGCGCGGGCATGGCGAAGCTGCGCTCTTCTCACGGTGATTCCCCCAGATCTGATGCCATGGTGTGACAGCACAATGGAGACTCACGACCGCCCCCGAGGGTTGTCCGCGCGGCGCCGTAGTCTCCTTGTGCGGACCGGGACTTCGCCGACCGCGGCGGGATGCGGGAGGGTGGCGGGCGACGATGAGCGGGCGATACGCGCATCTCGGTTCGTACGGCGACTGGGCGGAGCGCGCCCGCGAGGCGGGCGGCCTCTTCCCCACCGCGCCGCCCGGGGAGGCGACGCGGGAGGCGGTGCGCCGTGCGCTGGGCGCCGACCCGGGTGCCGCCCCGGCGGAGGTGCGGGTGGAGCGCTCCTGGCGGGCGGACGGGCTGCGCGGGGAGCTGGTCTCCTGGTCCGTGGGGTACGGGCCGCGCACCGAGGCGTTCGTGCTGCGGCCTGACACGGCGGGGCCGCTGCCGGCCGTGGTGGCGATGCACGAGCACGCGGGCGTCAAGTACCACGGCAAGGAGAAGATCGCCGACGGTCCCGGCGGGCCGCCGGAGGCGTTGCGTCCGCTCCGTGACCGCTACTACGGCGGCCGCGCCTGGGCGAACGCGCTCGCCCGCCGGGGCTTCGTGGTGCTGGTCCACGACGTGTTCCTGTGGGGCAGCCGCCGGTTCGAGCTGGATCTGGACTCGGACGCGGCGCGCCGCGAGGTCGCCGGGCGGCTGGCGGCCGAGGGGCGGCCGGATCGGGAGCCGAGCCCGTCGGAGCGGTACGACGTCGTGGCCGAGGGCCACGAGCACGTGGTGGCGAAGTACTGCACGCTGCTCGGGACCAGCGTGCCCGGCACCGTCCTGCGCGAGGACGGCGTCGCCCTGCGGTATCTGGCGTCGCGGCCCGACGTCGTACCGGGGCGGGTCGGCTGTGTCGGGTTCTCCGGCGGCGGGGCGCGGGCGGTGCTGCTCGGCGCGGTGCACGACGAGATCGCGGCCGCCGTGGTGGTGGGCATGATGAGCGGGTTCGCCGAGCTGCTCGACCGGCACGTGGCACCGCACAGCTGGACCGTGTTCCCGCCGGGGCTGAGCCGGGTGGCCGACTGGCCCGACGTCGCCGCCTGCCGGGCGCCGGGGCCGCTCCAGGTCCAGTACCTGCGCGACGACGAGCTGTTCTCGCCCGATGGCATGGCCGCGGCGCACCGGAAGCTGCGCGAGCTGTACGGCCTGGCCGGCCGGTCCGACGCCTACGCGTCCCGCTTCGCGGACGGCCCGCACCGCTTCGACGTGGCGGCGCAGGAGGCCGCGTTCGGCTTCCTGGGGCGGGCGTTGGGCGCTGAACTCCCCGGCTAGGTTGGGTGGGGCCCGGGGAGAGGAGTCGTCGGCGTGTCACATGGACTTGTCGAGGTGGCGTTGCGGGAGTTCGGGCTGGTCGCCGAGCAGCGCCGCGAACCGCTCGAGTCACGGTCCGGGGCGGGTGTGCACCCGGTGCGGACGGCCGAGGGCGAGGCCGCCTATCTCAAGGTGGTTCCGCGCGGGTCGGGGGCGCGGGTGCTGGCGGACGCGCGGCGGGAGCTCCGCTTCTACCGGTCGCTCGCGCCGGTCGTGCCGGTGCGTACGCCGCGCCTGCTCGCCTGGTCGGACGGCGGGGATGCCGGGGACGGCGTGGCCGTGCTGCTGTCGTCGGCCGGCGAGTCCCTGGACGTCGGGCGGTGGACGGTCGACATGTGGACACGGCTCGGCGGGGCGTTGGCGGCGCTGCACGGCGTGGTGCCGGAGGCGCCAGGCGACTGGGCGCGGTCGGATCCGCTGCTCGACGCCCTCGCCGGCCCGCCGCCGGCGGAGATCGCGGAGTTCTGGGGGGAGTCGCTTCCCGGGCTGCCCGAGCTGATCGCCGGCCGGGCCGAGCTCCGGGAGCTGCTGCTGTCGGTCGGGGCCACGCTCGTGCACGGGGACTGTCACGCCGGCAACGTCGTGCACGACGCGGGCGCACCGGCCCTCTGCGACTGGCAGGCGGTGGGCATCGGCCGGCCGACCGCCGACCTGGCGTTCCTCAGCGTGCGCGCGACGCCCTCGGGGACGGTGGTGCCGGGGGCGCTGCTCGACGCCTACCTGGACGGGAGGCCCGGCGACCGGCGTGCCCTGACGCGGGCCCTGGTGGCCGAGGAACTCGCGGTGTACGTCTTCCAGTGGCCGGGCTTCGCCGGGTTCAACAGCCCGGCGGGGAACGAGCACGTCAGACGCAGGGCACGGGAGCTCGCCGCGCGGTACCTCGGCGAGGCGGCTCAGGCCCAGGGGCGCCGCGTCGGGCCGGTCACGCTCGGTGGAGCGGTCGGGGCCGGCCTGTGAACCCCGGCACGTGACCGGGATCACCTACGAAGCGGGGTAGCGGGCGGGAGGCGGCGGTAGCCGCCGGGGCGCGGGTGCCGCGCGGCGGGCCGGCCGCGTCCTACGGGCGTGGGTCGTAGTGGGGCTTGGTGGGGGTCCTTGTCGCGCCGAAACGGGGCCGCTAACAATGGCGGTCGTCCGTTTTCGCGGCCTTTTCCCCACTTTCGAATGAGGTGAGCCTCTGTGCCCGCGTCCCCCCACCTCGGCACCCTTTCGCCGAAGACCCGCAGGATCTCGATCGCCGGGATCACCGTCGCGGGTACCGCGGCCGTCGCCGTCTCCCTCATCCCCGGACAGGCCTCGGCGGCCCCGGCCTCCGCCGCGCACACGCCGGCCCGGGTAGCCGTCCAGACGGATGCGCCGACGGCGTTCAGTACCGACGCGCACAGTTCGGCGGTCAAGACTGTGCGCGACAGCCTCGGCGGCGAGATCACCCTCCACGTCCCCGCGACGCCGTCGGGCGAGAGCACTCGGCAGCCGGCCCAGGAGGTGGCCGCGGCGGACGAGGCGCCGACGAAGAACGAGCAGAGCGAGGAGCCGGCGACGAGTGAGGAGCCGGTGGAGAAGACCTACCCGGACAACCTCGACGGCTGGATCCGGGAGGCGCTCGACATCATGGACGAGCACGACATACCGGGTAGCTACGAGGGCATCCACCGCAACATCATGCGGGAGTCCAGCGGTGACCCGAACGCGATCAACAACTGGGACATCAACGCCATAAACGGCGTGCCGTCCAAGGGGCTGCTGCAGGTCATCCAGCCGACCTTCGACCGCTACCACGTCGAGGGCACCCCGAAGGACCTGTACGACCCGGTGGCCAACATCGTCGCCGCCTGCAACTACGCCGCCGACCGGTACGGCTCCATGGACAACGTGGACAGCGCGTACTGATCAGGTCGCTCACCGGACGTCGTAGGTCAGGTGCGTCACGGTCGACGTCGCGGTGACGCTCCGCCGCACCAGGGTGCGTTGCCGGCCGCCGGTGAACAGCGGCGTCCCGGCGCCCAGCACGACGGGCGCGAGGTGCAGCGACAGCACGTCGACGAGCCCGGCGTCGAGCGCCGAGCCGATGGTGGCGCCCCCGCCCATGAGGACGACGTCGCGGTCCTCCGGGGTGCGCCGGCGCGCGGCGGCGACGGCGTCGGGCAGGCCGGTGGTGACGAACGTCCAGTCGAGGTCGGTGAGCCGCACCGACTCCGGCGGCGCGCCCGTCACCACGAAGAACGCTGGCCTGCCGACCTCGCCGGCCCCGTAACCGGTCTCGTCGTTCCAGCCGTGCGGCCCGTCGACGATGTCGAAGAGCCGGCGGCCGAGGACGACGGCCCCCGAGCGGGCGGTCGCCTCGCGGAGGATCCGGCGGTCGTCGGGGTCGTCGGAGAACGCCCAGGTGTGCAGGGCCTCGCCGCCGGTGCCGAGACCGTTGTCCTGGCCGGGGTCCGGGCCGGTGACGAAGCCGTCCAGGGAGACCGAGATGTCAGCGATGATGCGGGTCATGCCGGTGCTGACCCGGTCCGCGGCCCGAACTCATCGCCGTGGGAGCCACGTCCTGTCTCGCCCGTGACGTCCGCGTCACGGGCGATGGGCCGAGGCTCGGAAGCTGTCCCCGCGGCCCGCACGACGCTAGCGTCGGGTCCATGATCGTATGGCTCAACGGCACCCACGGCGTGGGCAAGACGACGACCGGTGCGCTCGTACAGCGGCTGATCCCGGACTCACGGGTGTTCGACGCCGAGAAGGTCGGCGTGACACTCATGGACATCACGCCGGGGCTGCCCGCGACGGACAACTTCCAGCACTGGCCGCCATGGCGGCCGCTCGTGGTCGAGACCGCCCGACGCGTCCTCGACTACACAGGCGGCACCCTGGTGATGCCCATGACGGTCCTGGTCGAGCGGTACTGGCGCGAGATCAGCTCGGGCCTCGCCCAGCACGCCATCCCGGTCCGGCACTTCGTCCTCCACGCCGACCAGGAAACCCTGCGCGGGCGCATCGCGGGCGACACCGTTCTCGGCCCCGACTCCCCGTTCCGTCTCCAGTACCTCGAGCCCTACGCCGAGGCGGCCCGCACGTGGCTGCACGCCGAGGCCGAGGTCGTCGACACCACGCACCTCACACCCGCCCAGGCCGCCCGGCGGATCGCGGAGGCCGTCAAGGGTTGGGAGCACGACCTGCCGGGCTCGGCGATCGGCCGGTAGGGGCCCGGTGGGTTCAGCCCAGGTCGAGGTCGAGGTAGTCGACGTCGGTGATCTCGACGTCGAGCCCCTGGGCGCGGCGGCCGAAGTCCTGGAAGTAGGCGTGCCCGAGGCCCTGGCCGAGGATGCGTCGCAGCTCGTCCTCGGGGGCGCCCGCCTGGTGGGCGGCGAGGAGCCGGGCCGCGACGTCCGGCGGGAGCTGTTGGGTGACGCGGCGCAGCCGGGGGTCGTCGGTGGAGCCGGGGGCAGCCGTGAAGCCGAACCGGGCGCGGGTCTCGACGGCGACGCCGGCCCGGGCGGCGCGGCGGAGGGCGCGCTGCCGGACGCGTGGCTGCCAGGAGCGGCGTGCCTCACGCTCCAGGGCGGCGGCCAGCCGGGGCCCAGGGCGGCGGATCTGGCCCCTGAGGTAGCGCTGCACCGTGCGGGCCGAGACACCGAGCCGGGCGGCGACGGCGCTGGTGGAGCCGCGTTCGGCGCGCAGCAGGACCCGCATCCTGGCGAGCGGCGAGATGGGGAGCGGCCGGGTCTGGGTGGACCGCAGCGCGGACTCGATGCCGTCCTGGATCTCTCCCATGCGCTACTCCCCCGCGTCCCGCGTGCCGTCCTTGATGTGGCGGGCCGGGTTGTGGCCCTGTTCGAGCAGTTCGGCGGCCCACCACAGCTCGCGGGCCCCTTCGAGCTTGACCATGCCGGGCGAGACGCCGAGCCGGAAGGCGCCGGGCGCCGGCCTGCCTTCCGGGGTGCGGGGCAGTACGTCGAGCGGGGAAGGGCCGGCGCTCGGGTAGACGACGCAGTCGGAGAGCACGGCGATCGGGTAGCGGCCGGCGGCCGCCATCCGCACCATCTTGCGGTGCATGTTGACCCGGGCGGTGGCGATGACGGCGGCCCGGATGTCGGGGCGCCAGGTCGGCCGGTCGAGCGCCGGCCAGCGGTCGCCCGGGCGGTGCCGCAGGCCCTGGGGCCGCTCCCGCAGCTTGCCGATCCCGCCCTTGACGGTGGCCTTGATCGCGGAGAGCACGGCCGTCGGCCCGGGCTCCCCCGCCCTGGCGGCGGCCATCGCGGCGAGGAAGGCGTCGTCGTCGAGGTCCTTGGTGACGCCGAGATCGGCCATGGTGGCCAGGTAGGCGTCCCTGAGCCGCTCGTACCAGGGGTCCAGGTAGGGGCCGGAGTCAGGGCGGAGCCACGCCTCGAGTGGCCGCACGTCGGCACCCAGCTCGGCGGCGTACGCGACGGTGGGGGTGGTGTACCAGGCCGGGCCCTCGGGCCGGGTACCGGCCGGGGTGAAGGGGTTGGGCAGCCGCGGGTCGAGTTCGAGGTGGGACAGGTCGACGTACCAGCTGCCGGGGAGCCGCTTGTCGAAGCGGGGGCCGTCGGTGTGCAGGGGCTCGCCGAGGCCGACGAGGAGGCGGTTGGCGGCGGCCGCGAAGGCCATGTTGACGTCGAGGCCGACGGCCCAGGGCGCCGCGCACTCGGCGTCGGTGAGCAGTTCGGGGGCGCGGATCCAGTCGCACGCCTCCTCGTCGAGCGCCTGGTCGGCGGGGCGGCCCTGGGCGACGGGGTGCTCGGGTGGCGCCTCGGGTGGGGCCGGGTCGACGGCGTGGGTGAGCGATCCGGGCACCGAGCCCGAGGTCCAGCCGCCGGCCTGGTCGGCGACGGCGCGGGTGGGCGGGCGCAGCGCAGTCATCAGTTCGAGGCCGCAGACGGCGGTCGAGCCGCGGGGGGTGAGCACGCGGGTGGCGTAGGTGCCGAGGGTGCCGGCGAGTTCGGCGGGCGGCAGCGTGCCGGTGGCGCCCCAGGCGCGGGTGTCGAGGGCGTCCCACGGGAGCACGGCCAGTTGGACGCACTGCCGGCGGCCGGCGTCGACCGGGCGGTAGAGGCGGGCCCAGGGGCCGAAGCCGCGGCGGGTGAGCCGCCAGCCCTCGGCGGTGAGTTCGCGCGCCACGGGGTGGTCGTCGGGCAGTCGCAGCCCGCGGCGGTCCGCCAACTCGGCGGGCAGGCCGAGGCGGGTCGCGGCAGCCGCGGTGAGGACGACGAGGGGGTCGGCGTCCCGCCCGGCGCGGTGCAGGCGGTCCTGGCCGAGGGAGGCGGCCAGCGCCCAGTCGGCCAGCTCCGGCACCGTGCCGGCGGGGCAGGGCAGGTCGCGGCCGTCGGCGAGGTGGGCGGTGCCGGCGCCGTCGAGGACGGCCAGCGGGCCGGCCGGGTAGCGGGTGTCCCGGGGAACGGCGGGCGCGGCGGCGGGCCTCGAGGGCCGCGGCGCGTGGGCGCGGCCCTGGGGCGGCGGGGAGGCTTCCGGCTCGGCTTCGGGTTCGGGTCGGACCACAGGCACGGGCTCGGGCTCGGCTTCGGGCGCGGTCGCGGCGTCCGGTGCCGGATAGCGGTCCGCGAGGCCGCCGAGGAGTCGGACGTAGGCGGCGCGGCGGTCGAGCGTCGGCTCGGAGCGGCCGGTCTCCCAGGCGGCGACGGTGCCGGCCCGCACCCCGAGGGCCCTGGCGACGTCGGCCTGGGCGAGACCCGCGGCCACCCGCAGCCGGCGGCGTTCGTCGGGCGACGGTAGCGGGCGGGCCTGTTCGAGCAGGGCGTCGACCGCGCTGAACAGTTCGTCCTGGGTGCTCATCCCACCGCCTTCCGTCGGCTCGCCACCCTACTGGCCGGCGCCGACGCGCACTTCGGGGCGCCGGCGGGCATGTCGGGGCTCAGCCGGTGCGGGAGCCGAGGGAGGCGAGATAGGCGTTGTACGCCTCGAGTTCACGGTCGCCGTCGCGGTCGGCGGTGCGGTCCTGGCGGCGGGCCTGCCGCTCCTCGGAGAGGTACCACTGGATCACGAGGGCGACGAGCACCACGACGGTGGGGATCTCGCTGAAGGCCCAGGCCATGCCGCCGGCCCCCGACTGGTCGGCGACCGCGTCGACGCCGAGCGAGGCCGGCGGGTCGGCGAAGGTGTCGATCATGGGCTCGGTGCCCATCATCAGCGCGATGCCGAAGAAGGCGTGGAACGGCATCGTCGCGAACAGCTCCAGCATCCGCATCAGGTGGCTGGGCCGGTGCGGGCCCGGGTCGACGCCCATGATGGGCCAGAAGAACACCAGGCCGACGGCGAGGAAGTGGAGCATCATCGCCAGGTGGCCGACGCGGGAGCCCATCAGGAAGTCGAACAGCGGCGTGAAGTAGAGGCCGTAGAGGCTGGCGACGAACAGGGTGATGGTGAACAGCGGGCTGGTCAGCACCCGCAGGTAGCGGCTGTGCAGCAGCCGGACCAGGATCTCGCGGGGCCCGCGCCGGCCGCGGCCGGCGGTGGGCAGGGCCCGCAGCAGCAGGGTGACGGGGGCGCCGAGCAGCAGCAGGATCGGCGAGACCATGCTGATCACCATGTGTTGCAGCATGTGGGCGCTGAACAGCACCATCCCGTAGTCGTTGAGCCCGGTGCAGGTGACAGCCGCGATCGAGACGACGCCGAGAGCGAAGGAGACGGTGCGGCCCAGGGACCAGCGGTCGCCGCGGCGCCGCAGCCGGAGCACGCCCCAGCCGTAGAGCGCGAGGGCGGCCAGGCAGCCGAAGAGGAAGACCGGGTCCCCGCCGAGCTCGAGCGCTCGCGAGAGCGTGATCGGCGGCAGGTCCATGCCCGACCCGTGATCGTGGTTCTCCATCTCCGATGTACTCCCGCTCGCAGCGATCCCCGCCCGCCAACGATAGAAAACGCCCTGGCCACGCCGGTGGCCAGGGTGCCCTAGCGGGGATGCCTGGCCCCCTCGGCGGCCCGGCCGGTCAGGCGGACCGAACCGTCAGACGTACTCGACCGTCAGGCGGACTGGACGGCGGCGGCGATCCGCTCGGCCCGCAGCGCCTCGTACCAACGGTCGTCGACCGGCGGCAGCGCGCGGACGTCGAGCGTGAGGCGCAGCAGCAGGTCGGCGATGGCCGGGTTGCGGGCGAGGACCGGGCCGTGCATGTAGGTGCCGATCACGGTGTCGCGCCAGGCGCCCTCGGTGCCGTCCCCGGTGCCGTTGCCCCTGCCGACGCGGACCCGCGCGAAGGGGCGCACGCCGGGGCCGAGGTGGGTGATGCCCTGGTGGTTCTCGAACCCGGTGAGCTGGGGCAGCCCCAGGCCCTCGTCGATGTCGGCGAGCACGTCGCCGACGCAGCGTTCGCCCTCGCCGCGGGTGCTGACGACGTCGAGCAGGCCGAGGCCGGGTTCGCGCTGGCCGAGGTCGTTGACGAACTCGTGGCCGAGGATCTGGTAGCCGGCGCAGACCGAGAAGATGATCGCGCCGTTCTCGGCGGCGCGGTGCAGCCCGCCGTCCCGGCGGAGCCGCTCGGCGGCCAGGCGCTGGGGGCGGTCCTCGCCGCCGCCGACCAGGTAGATGTCGCCGGAGGTGGGGATCTGCTGGTCGGAGCGCACGTCGACGCGCTCCACGGCGAGTCCGCGCTGCCGGGCCCGGCGCTCGACCACCAGGACGTTGCCCTGGTCGCCGTAGGTGCTCAGCAGGTCGGGGTAGACCCAGACCACCCGCAGGGTCGATGAGCTCATGCGTCCGTTCCTTTGCCTGTTCTCGGGTGAGGTCGGGTGGGTCAGTTGCCGACGATACGGCGCAGGTCCTGGAAGGCCGTGTAGTTGGCGATGGCCTCGACACGACCGGGCGGAAGCTGCTGGAGCGCCTCCTGGAAGGTGTCGCAGACCCGGAAGTCGACGGCGGCCACCTCCAGGCGGACCGCGAGGTCGAGGCGCCGGTCGCCGATGACGACGACGGGGTGGCCGGCGAGCCTGGTGTAGTCGACGTCCCACAGCCAGGAGGTGTCGGTGCCGTCCGCGCCGCGGGCGTTGACCGAGAGGATCACGGGCGCCGGGGGCTGGTCGATCAGCGAGAACGTCTCGAGCCAGCCGGCCGGGTTCTTCGCGAGCAGCAGCCGGATGTCGCGGCCCTCGAAGGAGACGACGTCGTAGCGACCGGCGACCGCCGTGACGGACTGCATGCGTTGTAGGGCGACCTGGGGGGCGACGCCGAAGGCTGCCGCGACGGCGGCGGCGCTGGTGGCGTTGGCCTTGTTGGCGCGGCCCGGCAGCTGGAGGTGGATGGGCCAGGCCGACCCGTTCGGGTCGAGCACGTGGTCCCCGGAGAGCACCCAGGTCGGGGTGGGGCGGCCGAAGCCGCAGGCGCCGCAGCGCCAGTCGTCGCCCTGGTGCTGGAGCACGCCGCCGCAGGACGGGCAGGACCAGGCGTCGTCCTTCCACTCCTGGCCGGCGGCGACCCAGACGACCTGTCCCGACGAGGAGGCGGCCCAGACCACCAGGGGGTCGTCCGCGTTGGCGATCACGGTGGTCTTGAGGCCCTGCAGGCCCTCGCGCCAGCGCTCCGCGAGCATCCGGGTCTCCGCGGCGCGGTCCAGCTGGTCCCTGGAGAGGTTCAGCAGGGCGATGGCCTTCGGGGAGACGTCCCTGGCCACGCCGGCGAGGTACTTCTCGTCGACCTCGATGACGCCGAACCTGGCGTGGGCCCCGGCGGACAGGGCGGAGGTGATGCCGGCCGGCATGTTGGCGCCCAACGCGTTCGAGACGACCTCGCCGGCGGCGCGCAGGGCCTCGGCGATCAGTCGGGTGGTGGTGGTCTTGCCGTTGGTGGCCGAGACCAGGACCACGTCGAGGTGGCCCGCGAGCCGGCCGAGCAGGTCGGGATCCACTCTGAGGGCGACCTTGCCGCCGATCACCGACCCGCTGCCGCGACCCGCGGCCCGCGACACCGCCGCCGCCGCCTTTCCCGCCGTCACGGCCAGCCTGGCCCGCGGCGACAACGGCTGCGCACTCTCTGCCATCGTCCTGCTCCTCCTTGCCCTCGACCGAGGGTAAGCCTACCGAGGTCCGCGAGCGGTCCAGAACCGCATCGCCCCTTGTGGGTGGGCCGTTGAGGGGGCACGGGCGGGGATCCGACACTTTCACCCTTATGCGCCTGTCGACCGAAGGTCACCCTTCGTGATCCTTAGAGTGCTTATCGTGAACGCCGCTCGATCGCCTCTGGAGTGCTCATGATCCTGTCCATCTCGGGTGTCGTCCTGTTGGGAGTCGTGGTCTTCCTCTTCTCCCGCAAGGACGGACTGAAGCTGTCGCACGCGGTGGTGTGCGCCCTGTTCGGCTTCTACCTGTCGGGAACCGCGGTGGCGCCGAGCATCGCGGCGGGCGGTACCAGCATCGCGAACCTGCTGGGCGGGATCACGCTGTAGTGGCCGTGGTGAACGGGTTGAGGGTGGCGCCGCGGGTGGTGTCGCGGGGGTTCGGGAGGCTGGTGGCGGTGGCGCGCGAGGGCTGGGCGCGTACCCCGCGGGAGCGGCGGGGCCCGGTGGCTCTGGGGGTGGTCGTGGTGCTGGTGGCGTTGCCGCTGCTGCCGTACGGGCCGTGGCTCGCGGGGGGCGGGCTGCTGGCGGCCGCGGCGGTGCTCGGGGCGCGGGCCCGGCGCCGGGAGGAGGCGGAGCGGGCGGCGGTCGGGGCGCGGTTGGAGCTGATCCACGAGGCGCTGGTGCCGTACTTCAGGGCGGTGTCCGATCCGTCGGGGTCCGGCTCCTACGTGCCGGGCGGGGCGTGGCAGGGGTGTTTCCCGGCGTACGGGTTCGGGGCCGACGGCCGGCTGGGGCTGCTGCGGCTGGCGTATCCGGCGTTCTTCCCCGACGGGGATCCGGTGGCGCGGGAGCGGGTGGAGGGGGTGCTGGTCGGCAAGGCCGGGAGGGACCGGGAGTACCGCTTCCGGTGGGACGAGGAGCGGAACGAGCTGGAGATGGTGGCGCTGGCGCCGTTGCCGACCGGGATCGGCGCGCAGCGGTTCGTGGTGGGTCCCGGCGAGACGGTGCTGGGGTTCACGGACCGGGCGGCGGTGGACCGGACGGTGCCGGTGCGCGGCGGCGAGGGGTACGCGGATGTGGTGTCGGCGCCGCCCGTGGTGTGGCGGACGGGGCCGCGGTCGGGCGAGCCGCATCTGCTGGTGGCGGGGGCACCGGGGGCCGGGGTGACGTCGTTGCTGCGGTCGGTGGCGTTGCAGGCGCTGGGGCGCGGCCGGGTGCTGCTGGTGGACGGCGGCGGGGCCGCGGAGTTCGCGTGCTTCGCCGGGCGGGCCGGGGTGGTGGGGGTCGAGTCGGCGCCTGGTGGCGGGGGCGGCGCGCTGGAGTGGGCGGCGCGGGAGACGGAGCGCCGGCTGCTGGCGGCCGGCCGGGACCGGGGGGCCTCCCCTGACGGGCCGTTGTGGATCGTGGTGGACCGCCCCGCGCTGCTCTGGCACCTGGCGCGGTTGGGCGGGGGTGCGGATCCGTTGACGTCGTTGGAGGTGCCGCTGCGGTACGGGCGGTCCGTGGGGGTCACGGTGGTGTTGGGCGAACAGGTCGACGGGCTCGGCGTGTTGGACGGGGCGGCGCTGGCCTGCACCGGGGCGCGGGTGGTGTTGGGCGCGGTGGGCGCGGACCGGGCGGCCGAGGTGTTGGGGGCGGCGCCGTGCGCGTCGCCGGTGGGGCGGGTGCCGCCGGGGCGTGGCTTCGCCCGGCTGGGGGCCGGGCCGGTGTTCAGGGTGCAGGTGCCTGCCACGCCCGACCCGTACGACGACTCGGCGGGCGAGTCGTGGCGTCGGGCGGTGCTGGCGCTGCTGCCGCCGGTGGCGGCGGGGGACGTGGCCGGGCGGCCGGTCGAGGCGGGGCGGGAGTGAGGGATCAGCCGGCGAGGGTCGCGAGGGGGTCGTCGAGGACGGGCTGCCAGGCGAGTTCGGCGGCGCCGACCAGGCTGTTGTGGCCGAGGACGCAGGGGGTGATGGGGATGTCGCCGCTG
The DNA here is from genome assembly GCF_054783955.1 of Streptomyces mayteni. NCBI lineage: Bacteria > Bacillati > Actinomycetota > Actinomycetes > Kitasatosporales > Streptomycetaceae > Streptomyces > Streptomyces mayteni. The sequence continues at coordinate 62,121 of NZ_BAAGPR010000016.1, forward strand.
CGGCCCCAGAGGCTGTGGTCGCCGACGACGGCGCCGAGCCGGTCGGGGTCGGCGGCGAGGAGGGTCCCGTGCAGGCCGCCGAGGATGATGCGGTCGGGGTTGAGGATGTTGACGAGGGCGGCGAGGCCGAGGCCGAGCCGGTCGATGACGGTGCCGGCGGCGGCCCGCACGGCGGGGTCGTCCGGGTAGCGGGTGGTGACCAGGTCACGGGCCTGGTCGAGCAGGGAGCCCTGCGGTCCTGGCCGGCTGCCGGCGGCCTCGAGCAGGGCCAGTGGGTCGGTCTCGACGTCCAGGCAGCCCCGGCTGCCGCAGTGGCAGGGCCGGCCCTGCGGGTCGACGGTGAGGTGGCCGACCTCGAGGGCGAGTCCCGCGCTGCCGGTGTGCAGCCGGCCGTCCACGACGAGCGCGCCGCCGACGCCGCGGTGGCCGGTGGCGACGCACAGCAGGTGGTGGGCGCCGCGGCCGGCGCCGTGCCGGTGTTCGGCGAGGGCGGCGAGGTTGACGTCGTTGCCGCAGTGGCCGGCGGCGTGGACGCCGGCCGCGGCGAGGCAGTCGTTGAAGATGTCGCGGACCGGGGCGCCGACCGGCCAGTCGAGGTGGATCGGGTTGAGCGCGGTGCCGTCGGGTTCGGCGACGGCCGAGGGGACGGCGAGTCCGGCGCCGACGCAGCGGCGGCCGGTCTCGGCGAGCAGCTCGGCGCCGGCCCGCACGACGTCGCCGATGACTTCGGCCGGGTCGGCCGCGACGGTGACGCAGGCGGGCGCGGTGGCCACGATGCGGCCGCCGAGGCCGACGAGGGCGGCGCGGAAGCCGTCGGCGTGGACCTGGGCGGCGAGGGCGACGGGGCCCTCGTCGGCGATGGCGAGCCGGTGGGAGGGGCGGCCCTGGCCGCCGGCCATGGCGCCTGGGCGGGCGTCGACGGTGATCAGGCCGAGGCTCTGGAGCTCGGCGGCGACGGCGCCGGCGGTCGCGCGGGTCACGCCGAGTTCGGTGGTGAGGACGGCGCGGGTGGGGGCGCGCCCGATGTGGACGAGCTCCAGCGCCGGGCCGAGGACGTTCCGGCCCCTCTCGAGCCTGGTACGGGGGTGGGTCACGCCCCTATTCTTGCTTTGTGCCTCCGATAAACAAACTCAGGGCCGCGTTGACACTCGGCGCGCGACGGAGGGCGGTCCCCCGCGTCGCCGCGGAACCGGGGCTCCGTCAACTCCGGAGCGCCCTCACGGTCTTCTTCGCCCTGGACGGTTTCGTGTTCGCCGGCTGGGTGGTGCGCATCCCGGCGGTGAAGGAGCAGACCGGGGCGTCGTCGAGCGCGCTCGGCCTCGCGCTGCTCGGCGTCTCGGTCGGGGCGGTGCTCACGATGATGCTGACGGGGCGGCTCTGTCAACGGTTCGGCGGGCGCCCGGTGGTGGTGACCGCCGCCGTGGTGTTGGGGGCGAGCGTGGCGCTGCCGCCGCACACCGGGTCGCCGCTGACGCTGGGCCTGGTGTTGCTGGTGTTCGGGGCGGCCTTCGGTGCGATGAACGTCTCGGCCAACAGCGTCGCGGTGGATCTGGTGGCGGCGCTGCGTCGGCCGGTGATGCCGAGCTTCCACGCGGCCTACAGCCTTGGCGGCATGCTGGGCGCGGGGGTCGGGGGCCTGGCCGCCGGGCAGTTGACCGCGGCGCGGCACCCGGCCGCGGTCGCGGTGTTCGGGGTCGCGGTGGCCGCGTTCGCGGCGCGGTCGCTGCTCACCGCGCGGATGCCGCCGCGCCTCGAGCCGGACGGCGCGGCGCCGGCCGGCCGCGACCCCCGGCCACCACGGGCGCGCTGGTTGGTGCTGGTGCTCGGCCTGATCGCGCTGTGCACGGCGTACGGGGAGGGGGCGCTCGCGGACTGGAGCGCGCTGCACCTGCAGGAGTCGCTGGGGGCCGGCTCGGGGGTGGCGGCGGCCGGCTACTCGGTGTTCGCACTGGCCATGACCGTGGGCCGGCTGACGGGTTCGACGCTGCTCGAACGGCTCGGCCAGACGCGGGCGTTGGTGGCGGGCGGCGTGACGGCCGCGCTCGGGATGCTGCTGGGCGCGCTGGGGCCCACGGTGTGGGTGGTGCTGCTGGGCTTCGTGATCGCTGGGCTCGGCCTGGCGAACATCTTCCCGGTGGCCATCGGCCGGGCCGGGGAGCTGGCGGGGGCGCAGGGGGTGGCCGCGGCCTCGACGTTGGGCTACGGGGGCTTCCTGCTCGGTCCGGTGGCGATCGGCTTCCTCGCCGACTGGTTCTCGCTGGCGGTCGCGATGACGACGGTGGCGCTGCTCTCGGCGGTGGCCGCGGCGACGGCGTACGCGACGCGGCGGTTTTTCCGAGCGGGCTGACGGCTCTGCCGGCGGGCCCCGGCAGGCGACCGAAAGGCGTTATTACCCACGGGTAACTCTCGTGGTAGCTTTCGCCGCATGGCACGTTCCCCCCGCCCGAGGCCCCGGCGGCGCCCGAGGACCCTGCGGCGCCTGATGCGCTTCTGGCCGCCCTACCGGTCCGCCGGGATCCGGGTGCTCGACATCGCGGACGACTGGAGCAGCGCGCGGGTCGAGTTGCGGCTGGGACGACTCAACCGGAACTACTTCGGGACCCAGTTCGGCGGCTCGCTCTACTCGATGTGCGATCCGTTCTGGGCCCTGTTGGTGCTGCACAGGATCGGCCCCGGCTACGTGGTGTGGGACAAGGCGGCGGAGATCGAGTACGTCTCCCCCGGCCGCGGCCACGTGTACGTCGAGTTCAAGCTGACCGAGGACCGGGTCGAGGAGATCAGGGCGGCCACGGCGGACGGCGCCAAGGCGCTGCCGTGGTTCGACTGCGTGGTGGCCGCCGCCGACGGCACGGTGGTGGCGCGGGTGCGGAAGCAGCTGTACGTGCGGCGCAAGCCGGCCGCTCAGCCCAGCCAGCCCGGCCGCACCAACCCCGACTCGTAGGCCATCACGACGAGTTGGGCCCGGTCGCGGGCGCCGAGCTTCACCATGGCGCGGCTGACGTGGGTCTTGGCGGTGAGCGGCGAGACGACCAGCCGCCTGGCGATCTCGTCGTTGGAGAGGCCGATGCCCACCAGCGCCATCACCTCCCGTTCCCGGTCGGTCAGTTCGGCGAGGTCGACGGTTCCGGCCGGCACCCTGGAGCGGGCGGCGAACTCGGCGATCAGCCGGCGGGTGGCGCCGGGCGAGAGCAGCGCGTCGCCGGCGACCACGGCCCGCACGGCGCGCAGCAGTTCGTCCGGCTCGGTGTCCTTCACCAGGAAGCCGGAGGCCCCGGAGCGGATCGCCTCGAAGACGTACTCGTCGAGCTCGAACGTCGTGAGCATCACCACCCGCACCGCCCGCAGCTCCGGGTCCTCGGTGATCAGCCGGGTGGCGGCGAGCCCGTCGAGCGTCGGCATCCGGATGTCCATCAGCACCAGGTCGGGCCGGTGGGCGCGGGTGAGCTCGACGGCCGCCGCGCCGTCGGCCGCCTCGGCCACCACCGCGACGTCGGGCTGGGCGTCGAGCAGGGCCCGGAAGCCGGCCCTGACCAGCACCTGGTCGTCGGCGAGCAGGATCCGGATCACGTCGTCCCCCTGATCCCGGTCCCGGTCCCGGTCTCGATCCCGGTCTCGCCCGCCGTCGGCCGGTCGGGCGCGACGCGGGGCAGCCGCGCGACGACCCGGAAGCCGCCGTCGGGCCGTGGGCCGGCGGTGACGGTGCCGCCGAGGGCGGCGGCACGCTCCCGCATGCCGAGGAGCCCCCTGCCGCCACCGCCGGCGCCCCCGGAGCCGGTGGCCGGGCCGTCGTCGTCGACCCGGAGTTCGAGCAGCTCGGGGGCGTAGCTCAGCCGCACCCGCGCGGTGCGGGAGCCGGAGTGGCGGACGACGTTGGTCAGCGCCTCCTGGACGATCCGGAAGGCGGCGAGGTCAGCGCCCGGCGGCAGCGGCGCCCGGGTGCCCTCGGTGCTGGTCTCGACGCGCAGCCCGGCGTGTGCCGCCTGCTCGGCGAGGTCCGCGAGCCGGTCGAGCCCGGGCGCCGGGGTGCGCGGGGCCGCGCCGGGCGCGCGCAGGGTGTCGAGCACCTGGCGCACCTCGCCGAGCGCCTCGCGGCTGGCGGACCTGATGGTGGTGAGCGCGGTCCGCGTCTGCTCGGGGTCGGAGTCCAGCAGGGCCAGGCCCATCCCGGCCTGCACGTTGATCACGGAGATGCTGTGCGCGAGGACGTCGTGCAGCTCCCTCGCGATGCGCAGCCGCTCCTCGTCGGCGCGGCGCCGCTCGGCGGCCGCCCGCTCGGCGCGCTCGGCGGCCCGCTGCTCACGGCGGGTGCGCACCGCCTCCGAGACGGCGAGCACGGCCACCATCCAGGCAGCCGTGGCCGCCGCCTCGCCCCAGTTCAGCGGCCCTTCCGCGGTCAGCAGCAGCCCCGCCCACAGCAGCGCCATCGCGCCGACGGCAGCCCTCCGGTGCCCGGCGGTCACGGCGTGGCAGGTGGCGACGGCGACGCTGAGGAAGACCGGCCCGAACGGGTAGCCGAGCGCCAGGTAGCCGAGTGTGACCGCGGCGGCGCCGAAGGCGGCGAGCCGGGGCAGCGCCCGGCGGGCGAGCAGCAGCAGCGGGCCGAGGACCAGCAGGAGCAGCCCGACGGCGTCCAGCGCGGCGCGCTCGGGCTGGCCGTGGGCGGCGAAGCCCGACCCGACCAGCTGGATCGCGAGCACGGCCGCGCTGGAAGGCCAGGGCAGCCGGGCGCCGCGCGCCTCGCCCGCCCGGGCGTCGCGCGGTGCCGCGGGATGGGATGTCACCCGTCCACGCTAGCTCCGCGAGTGGGAAAGCGGCGTCCGCCCGTGGTCGGCTCCCGGCCTACTCCGCGCGGAGTGGCCGCGACGGCCCGCCTCAGGCGTCGGATCGGCCGGACGCCCCCGGCTCCCCCGGCTTCTCGTTCTGCCCCGCGCGCTCGCCCCGGTCGAGGGCCGCGAGGGTGCGGCGGGCGACCGGGTGGGTGCGGACGATGCTGGCCAGCGTGGTGGAGCCGCGGGTTATCTGGGCGAACGCGGTCCAGGCCGGCCGGAACCCGATCAGCGCGGTGTGCACCAGGCGGGGCCGGTGGGCGAACATGGACAGCAGCCGGCGGCCGATCCCCATCTCGGCGCCGAGGCCGCTCTTGATGGCGAAGGTGTAGTTGAGCGCCTGCCGGCGGGCGTCCACCGCGTCGTTGGCCTCGGCGATCCGCACCGCCCACTGCCCGGCCAGCCGGCCGGAGCGCAGCGCGAAGGAGATGCCCTCCCGCGTCCAGGGTTCGAGCAGCCCGGCAGCGTCGCCGCAGACCAGCACCCGGCCGCGGGAGAGCGGCGAGTCGTCGGTGCGGCATCGGGTGAGGTGCCCGGAGGAGACGCTGGGCTCGAAGCCGGAGAGGCCGAGCCTGGCCACGAAGTCCTCCAGGTAGCGCTTGGTGGCCGCGCCCTCGCCGCGGGCCGAGATGACGCCCACGGTCAGGGTGTCGCCCTTGGGGAACACCCAGCCGTAGGAGCCGGGCAGCGGACCCCAGTCGATCAGCACCCGGCCCGCCCAGTCGCCGGCCACCTCGGGCGGCACCGGGATCTCGGACTCCAGGCCCAGATCGACCTGGTCGAGGCGCACCCCGACGTGCGCGCCTATCCGGCTCGCGCTGCCGTCCGCGCCGACCACGGCCCTGGCCAGCAGCGTCTCGCCGCCGGCCAACACCACGGCCACGGTGCGCCGGTCGGGCACCGCGGGGCCGTGCTGCTCGACCCGGGTGACGGCGGCACCGGTGCGGAGCTCGGCCCCGGCCTTGACCGCGGCCTCCACCAGGCGCTGGTCGAACTCGGGCCGGTTGACCAGGCCGAAGAGCATCCGCTTGGAGCGACGGGTGCGCGTCAGGCGGCCGTTGAGCGAGAACGTGACGGCGTGCACCCGGTCACGCAGCGGGAGTTCGAAGCCGGGCGGCAGCGCGTCCCGAGTGGGGCCGATGATGCCACCGCCACAGGTCTTGTAGCGGGGCAACTCCGCCTTCTCGAGCAGCAGCACCCGCCGGCCGGTCTCCGCCGCGGCCCGGGCGGCGGAGGCCCCACCGGGGCCCGCGCCCACCACGACGACGTCCCACACCCTCCGGTCCCCGGCTTCGTTCTCGCTGCTCACGATGTGTTGTAGCTCCCCGTCGCGTACGTCTTCTGACCACCGGACGGCATCCTACGATCACCCGTGTGCCGACCTGGGCTGTGGGATGATCGGCGACACCCCCCGACACCGCGCACCCGACGCCCGCGGCTGTCTCACGCCGCCCTCACAAGGAGCCTCTCATGGAGCACAGCCCGCGGCACGCCGCGATCTCCGGGACAGTCGCCGGCCTGATGCCGCGGGCCAGAGCGGAGCTCGCCGAACTGGTCGCGTTCCGCTCCGTGGCGGACGCCGAGCAGTTCCCGCCCCGCGAGTGCGTCGCCGCGGCCGAGTGGATAGCGCGGGCGCTGATGGCCGAGGGCTTCGAGGACGTGCGGCTGTTGGAGACGCCGGACGGCACGGTCTCGGTGTACGGGGAGTTGGCGGGCCCCGAGGGCGCGCCGACCGTGCTGCTGTACGCGCACTACGACGTGCAGCCGCCGCTCGACGAGGCGGCCTGGACCTCGCCGCCCTTCGAGCTGACCGAGCGGGACGGCCGGTGGTACGGGCGGGGCGCGGCGGACTGCAAGGGCGGGGTGTTGATGCACCTGCTGGCGCTGCGCGCGCTGCGGGCCAACGGCGGTATCCCGGTGGGGATCAAGGTGATCGTGGAGGGTTCCGAGGAGCAGGGCACCGGCGGCCTGGAGCGCTATGCCGAGCAGCACCCCGACCTGCTGGCGGCCGACGCGATCGTGATCGGCGACACCGGCAACTTCCGCGCTGGGCAGCCGACCGTCACGGCGATCCTGCGCGGCATGGCCATGGTGCGGATCCAGGTGGACACGCTGGCGGGCAACCTGCACTCGGGCGCCTTCGGCGGGGCCGCGCCCGACGCCCTCGCCGCGCTGATCCGGGTGCTCGACTCGCTGCGGGCGGCGGACGGTTCCACCGTGGTCGACGGGCTGGCCGGGGACGGCCGTTGGGCGGGGACCGACTACCCGGAGGAGACGTTCCGCGCCGACGCCGGGGTGTTGGACGGGGTCGGGCTGATCGGCTCGGGTTCGGTGGCCGACCGGCTGTGGGCGCGGCCGGCCGTCACGGTGCTCGGCATCGACTGCCCGCCGGTGGTGGGCGCCACGCCCTCGGTGCAGGCCAGCGCCCGGGCGCTGGTGAGCCTGCGGGTGCCGCCCGGGGTTGACGCCTCGACCGCGAGCGAACTGCTCGGCGCGCACCTGAAGTCCAGGGCGCCGTGGGGCGCCCGGGTCACGGTGCGGGCGACCGGCGAGGGGCAGGCGTTCCGCGCCGACACCACGAGCCCGGCGTACGCGTCGATGGCCGCCGCCATGCGCGAGGCGTACGACGGGGTGGAGATGGCGGTGGTGGGCCAGGGCGGCTCGATCCCGCTGACCAGCACGCTGGCCGGGCTCTATCCGAAGGCCGAGATCCTGCTGATCGGGCTGAGCGAGCCGGCGGCCCGGATCCACGCGGTGGACGAGAGCGTCTCCCCCGACGAGTTGGAGCGGATGTCGGTGACGGAGGCGCTGTTCCTCGCCCGCTACGCGTCGGCCGCCCAGGGCTGAGCGCGGGCGGCCGACGGGGCCCGTCCCGCGGTCAGTTGTGCCGGCCGGCGCGGCGCCTGATGACCACGGCGGCGGCGGTGACCGCGGCCATCGAGAGGCCGGCCCCGACCAGCAGCATGGTGTCGTCGTCCGACGCGGAGCCGCCGACGCCGGCCTGCGCGCCGCGGGTGGGCAGCGTGGTCGAGCTGGCGGTGGTGGACGCGCTGGCGCTCGGCGAGGCCGTGGGCGAGGCGATGGTGAGGGTGGCGCTGCCCGTCTCGGAGCCGCAGGTGAAGGTGACCGTGAACTGGGCGCCCACCCGGGCGTCGGTGTCGACGGTGGTGCGCGCCGACTGGGTCTCCCCCGGCATGCCGAGGACGACCCGGTCGAACACGGCGGACTCGGCGGTGGCCTCGGAGTCGGTGCAGCCGGTGACGGTCAGGTCCACCACCCCGCCGGGCACCACCGTCTGCGGGGAGACGCTGAAGCCGAAGGTGGTGGCCTGGGCCGGAGCCAGGGCGAGCGCGACGGGCGCGCTGGACGTGAGCAGGATCGCGCTCAACCCGGTGGCGGCCAGTGCGGTTCGCGGTGTGGTCATCGGAATGGCTCCTTCGTGAGAAGTGCGCGTCGCCCCGCTTCCCGACGTTAGGCACGGGGTCGGCGACGCACCGCCCGGGAGCGGCACCCGGGTGAGGGCACTGGGCCGTTGGCGTCACCGACCGTCCCTCAGCCGGGCGAAGACGACGACGTTCCCGCTGTAGCCGGTGGCCTCGTCGAAGGTGCCGCCGCACGTGATGACGCGGAGTTCGGCGCCGGTGCCTCGGTAGACGTCCTCGGGCACGGCGCCCTTGTCGTAGACGACGATGTCGTAGACCGTGAACCGGGCCGTGCGGCCGTCCTCGCGGACGACCTCAACGGCGTCGCCGGGGCGCAGGGCGCCGAGGCCGTAGAAGACGGCGGGGCCGGTGGCGTTGTCGACGTGGCCGACGACGACCGCGGCGCCGGCGGCACCGGGCGGCGGGGCGCCGTCGTACCAGCCGGCCACGTTCCCGGCCTCCTGCGGGGGCGATTCGAGCCAGCCCTCGGGGTCGAGGCCGACCCGGGAGAGCGGGGCCGACACGTCGATGGCAGGGATCGACAGCCAGGTGGGGACGGCTGGCGGCAGGGCCTCGGCCAGGGCCCCGTCGGGCGGCGTCGGGACGTGGCCGAGGCCCTGGCCGACCGCCGGCTGCGGGGGGCCCGCGGGCGCGTCGGCGCCGGCGAACAGCATGGTGACGCCGAGGGCCAGGACGGCCGAGGCCGCGGCGAGGGCGGCCCTGGCGGCCCAGCCCGACGGTTCGTCACCGTCGAACGGGTCGGGGTGGGGGCCCGGCGCGGGCCCCGGTATGGAGTCCGGTATGCGCATGGCGGTCACCGCCGTGTGGGAGGGGTCCCCCGTCCGGGGCCGTCATTCGCCACGCTAGAGCGGCCCCGGGCGCGCCGCGATTCGACACCGGGCGCGTTCGCGCCTCGGGCGCCGGCTTGCCGGTCGGCCCGACGTCGGGCGTGACGCCGCGCTCCGCCGGGTGCACGGGGCCGACGTCCGCCGGCCGGGCCGGCCGCGCACCGAGCCACCGCCTGCCGGAGTGGCCCGCCGTTCCTGAAGCGGAGCGCTCAGGCGCCGACCGGCACGCCGGCCTCCAGGTTGAGCGCCCGCCCCTGGGCGCGGGCGCGCAGCGCCCAGCGCAGCCGGGCGACCCGGTTGGGCGAGAGCAGCTGCTCGGCCTCCTCGGCGCTGGCGAAGCACCAGTCGCGCAGCTCCTCGCCTGGCAGCAGCAACTCCCTGGTGCGCTCAGGGGCGAGGCGGCCGCCGTCGAAGAGCAGCCGCAACCCACCGAAGTGGGTCGGGCTCGGCGGCTCCCAGTCGACGACGAGCAGCGCGGGCTCGTGTCCGAGGCTCAGGCCGAGTTCCTCGGCCACCTCGCGGAGGGCGGCCCTGGCCGGCGCCTCGCCCGGCTCCACGACGCCGCCGGGGAACTCCCAGCCCGGCTTGTAGGTGGGGTCGACCAGCAGCACCCGGTCCCGGTCGTCGAAGAGCAGCACGCCGGCGGCGAGCGTCTCGGCGCGCGGTGGCGGCGACTGCACGATCGGGCAGGCGCCCTCCCCCCGCTGGACGGCCTCGGCCAGCAGCTCGGCGGTCTGCCGGGGCGTCAGCCGCGAGGTGTCGACGGTGTGCGCGTCCGCGCTCAGCCAGCCGAGCGCCGCGTCGTACTGCGGCAGGTGTCCCAGGCACCAGGTGCGCACCGCGTCCCCCTCGACGGTGGCGCGCTGGTCTATCCGGGCCCGCAGAAACGTTTCGCCAGGGCGGAGGAGGAAGTGGCGCACCGGGATCCGGCGGGCGGCGAGCCCGCCGAAGATCTCGTCCCTGTGCTCCTGTGCCAGCAGCGTCATGGGGGCGATCAGCGGGCCGGGGATCTCGGCGAGCAGGGCCACCGCGGTGTCCACCACGAGGCGCCGCCACGCCGGCAGGTCCTGTACGTCGTCCACCTGGGCCAGCCGCTCCTTGGGCAGCATCTTCCAGAGCTCGGCACCGACCTGGTCCGGGTCGTAGAGCGTGCTGCCCGGCAGCAGATGGAGCAGTTCCTGCGCCGCCGTGGTCTTGCCGGCGCCGAACGCCCCGTTCAGCCAGATGATCACTTAATCCCCCTCCTTCTTCGCCCTTGCTGTCAGTTGCCCGCTTCCCCCCGGATCAAAAACGTATCCGGATCACTCCAGCAGGCCGCCGCCGCGCCCACCAGGCCGGCGTCCGTGCCGAGCTGAGCGGGCGCCACCTCCAGGTTCCTGACGAACGGCAGGGTGGCGAACTCCCGCAGGGCGCGGCGCAACGGGCCGAACAGCACCTCGCCCGCCTGGCTCACGCCGCCGCCGACCACCACGGTCTCGATCTCGACCAGGGTGGCGGTGGCGGCGATGCCGGCGGCCAGGGCGCGGGCCGAGCGGTCGTACGCCGCCAGGGCGATCGGGTCGCCGGTCGCGGCGGCCGCGGCCACGCCGGCGGCGGTCACGTCGCCGTCGGGCTCGGCGGGCCGCCAGCCGGCGGCCTGGGCGTAGCGCGCGATGTTGGTGCCGCTGGCGATGCGCTCCACGCAGCCGCGTCCGCCGCAGGGGCAGAGGTCGCCGTTGAAGTCGACGCTGATGTGGCCGATGTGGCCGGCGTTGCCTGTCGGTCCCGGGCGGAGCCGACCGTCGACGATCAGGCCGCCGCCGACGCCGGTGGAGACCACCATGCAGAGCGCGTTGGAGCGCCCGCGGGCGGCGCCCGTCCAGTGCTCGCCCGCGGCGATGGCGGCGCCGTCGCCGACCAGGCTGATGGGGAGCGCGCCGGTGATCTTGCGGACGCCCTCGACGAGCGGGAACTCGCGCCAGGCGGGGATGTTGACCGGGCTGACCGTGCCGTTGCGGGCGTCGACCGGGCCCGCGCTGCCGATGCCGACGGCCACGGCCCGGTGCCAGAGCTCGTGTTCGGTCAGCCGGGTGACGACGTCGGTCACGGCCCGCAGCACGTTCTCCGCCGACTCCCTGGCCCTGGTCGGGCCCTGGACGCGGTGGAGCAGGTCGCCGGTGCCGTTCACGAGGGCACCCGCGACTTTGGTGCCGCCGATGTCCACGGCGGCGACAAGATCAGTGGTCATGGGCAGGAAGCCTGATCTGTGCCGGCCCGGCTTGTCCAGTCGGATCACGGTGAATTGCGCTACGCGCCCGGCGGGGGCGGCGCGCTCAACCGGCGCGGCGGCCGGCGAGGGCGGTGAGGCGGGTGCGGCTGAGGCCGGTGCGGTCGGTGACCTCGGCCGGGTCGAGGGCGCCGCAGTCCAGGCCGCGCAGCAGGAAGTCGCCGAGTGCGCGGGCGGTGGCGGGCTCGTCGAGCACCGTGGCGGGGCCCTCCTCCCGGGCGGTGCCGGCGTAGGCGGCGAGGCGGGCGGCGGCGGGCCCGAGTCCGTCGCGGTAGAAGGCGTAGACGGCCGCGTAGCGGGTCGGCAGGTGGCCGGGGTGCATGTCCCAGCCCTGGTAGTAGCCGCGGGCCAGGGCGCGGCCGACCAGGCGGTGGTGGAGGCGCCAGGCGGCGTGCACCTGGGCGGTGTCCCCGGTGGGCAGGACGTTGGTCGAGCCGTCGGAGAGGCGGACCCCGGTGCCGGCGGCCGCGACCTGCATGACGGCCTTGGCGTGGTCGGCGGCGGGGTGGTCGGGGGCCTGGTGGGCGGCGCTGATGCCGAGGGCGGCGCTGTAGTCGAAGGTGCCGTAGTGCAGGGCGGTGGCGCGGCCCCCGGCGGCGTCGATCAGGCGGGCGACGGTGGCGGTGCCGTCGGGGCCGAGGACGGACTGGCTGGTCTCGATCTGGATCTCGAAGCCGAGCCGGCCGGCGGGGAGGCCGGCCGCGGTCTCGAACTCGTGGCAGAGGGTGGCCATCGCGGCGACCTGTTCCGGCCGGGAGACCTTGGGCAGGGTGATGGCGAGCCCGCGCGGCACCGGGCCCTCGGCCAGCAGGGTGGTCAGGAAGACGTCGAGGGTGCGGATGCCGCGGTCGCGGACGTCGGCCTCCAGACACTTCATGCGCAGCCCGACGAAAGGGGGCGCGGTGCCGTCGGCGGTGGCCCGGGCGACGAGCCTGGCGGTCCTGGCGGCGTCGGCGTCCTCCTCGGCGTCGGGGCGTCGGCCGTAGCCGTCCTCGAAGTCGATCCTGAGGTCCTCGACCGGCTCGGCGGCCAACTTGGCGTGGAGGCGCTGGTGGACGGGTTCCGCGAGCTCCGCGGGGAGCCCGAGGACCGCGGCGAACGACGCGGCGTCCGGGGCGTGGGCGGCGAGCAGCGCGCGGGCCCGGTCGCCCCATTCGCGGACGGTGTCAGCGGTGAGGCGATCGGCCGGGACGTAGACCGTGTGCACCGGCTGGCGGGTGCCGGGGTCGCCCGGGTAGCGGTGGGCGAGCTCGGCGTCGACGGCGGCGAGCGAGGCACCGACGCCGGCGGTGACCGCCGCCGTCAGGGTGGTCGTCGGGGGTGTCCGCTGAGCCATCCGCACCACTCCGCCCGCGCGTTTCAACATTGCGTTGAAGAATTCGGTGGACAGAAGCTAACCGGCGACCGACCCGAAACACAACAGCCGACGCGTCATACCCCGTTCACGGCAGAGCGGCCGATGGGCACGGAGGGTTGACCGAGGGGCAAAGGGCGTGTCACGCGGCTGGCGGACGCTGGTGGCGCGGGGGAACCACGGCGGTCAACCAACGGAGGAGACCATGGAGTACTACCAACTGCTGGCCGGACTCGCCATCGGTCGGCTCAACGACGACGACGGCAGCGGCCCGCCGCCCACGGTGCCGGGGCACGAGCTGGACCGGCTGGCGAGCCGGCGGGCCGACGCCCTGTCGGGCGCGGAGCTCGCTCCGGCCAGGCGCCGGCGGCGAGGCCGGTTCAGGGACCGGACGCGTGGGGCGGCGCCCGCCACCGTCACCTGAGCGGGGTGCGGGGCGGACGCCGCCCGGGGCCCGCGGGGGCGGCTCAGCCCTTGCGGGCCCTCACCTCGTCGGTGAGGGCGGGGACGACGTCGAAGAGGTCGCCCACCACGCCGTAGTCGGCGAGCTCGAAGATGGGGGCCTCGGCGTCCTTGTTGACGGCGACGATGGTCTTCGAGGTCTGCATGCCGGCGCGGTGCTGGATGGCGCCGGAGATGCCGACGGCGATGTAGAGCTGCGGCGAGACGGACTTGCCGGTCTGGCCGACCTGGTGGGAGTGCGGGTACCAGTCGGCGTCGACGGCGGCCCGGGAGGCGCCGACGGCGGCGCCGAGGGTGTCGGCGAGTGCCTCGATCAGCGCGAAGTTCTCGGCGCCGTTGAGCCCACGGCCGCCGGAGACGACGATGGCGGCCTCGGTGAGCTCGGGGCGGCCGGTGGACTCGCGGGGGCTGCGGGAGACGATCCGGGTGCCGGTGGCCAGTGGGCCGAAGGTGACGTCGAGCGGCTCCACGGTGCCGGCCGCCGGCGCGGCCTCGACCGGCGCCGAGTTGGGCTTGACGGTGACGACCGGGGTGCCCTTGGCGGCGCGGGAGGTGGTGGTGAAGGCGGCGGCGAACACCGACTGGGTGGCGACCGGCCCCTCGTCGCCCTGGGCCACGTCGATGGCGTCGGTGATGAGGCCGGCGCCGACGCGGACGGCGAGCCTGGCGGCGATCTCCTTGCCCTCGCCCGACGAGGGCACGAGGACGGCGACCGGGGAGACCGCCTGGTAGGCGGCCTGCAGCGCGTCGACCTTGGGCACCACCAGGTAGTCGGCGAACTCCGGGGCGTCGGCGGTGAGGATCCGGGCGGCGCCGTGCTCGGCGAGCGCCGGGGCCGCGGCGTCCGCGCCGGGGCCGAGGACGACGGCGACCGGGTCGCCGAGGCGGCGGGCGAGGGTCAGCAGTTCCAGGGTCGGCTTGCGGACGGCGCCGTCCAGGTGGTCGGTGTAGACGAGGACTTCAGCCATGGGAATACGTCTCCAGCGGGAAGGTGCGGGCGGTCGGCGGGTGGCGGCGGTCAGACGAACTTGCGCTCGGCCAGGAAGGCCGCGAGCCGCTTGCCGCCCTCGCCGTCGTCGGTGACGATCTCGCCCTTGGTGCGGGCGGGGCGCTCGGTGGCGGACTCGACCGCGGTCCAGGCGCCGTCGAGGCCGACCTCCTCGGCCTCGATGCCGAGGTCCTCCAGGTCCAGGGTCTCCACGGGCTTCTTCTTGGCGGCCATGATCCCCTTGAACGAGGGGTAGCGGGCCTCTCCCGACTGGTCGGTGACGGAGATGACGGCGGGCAGTTCGGCCTGCAGGCGCTCGGTGGCGGCGTCGCCGTCGCGACGGCCGGTCACCTTTCCCTCGGCGACGGAGAGTTCGGAGAGCAGCGTGGCCTGCGGGACGCCGAGGCGCTCGGCGAGCAGCGCGGGCAGCACGCCCATGCCGCCGTCGGTGGAGGCCATGCCGCAGACGACGAGGTCGTAGCCGGTGTGCTCGACGGCCTTGGCGAGCACCAGCGAGGTGCCCATGACGTCGGTGCCGTGCAGGTCGTCGTCCTCGACGTGCACGGCCTTGTCGGCGCCCATCGACAGGGCCTTGCGCAGCGCGTCCGTCGCGTCCTCCGGGCCGACGGTGACGACGGTGACCTCGGCCTCCTCGCCGGCCTGCCGCTGGCCTTCGGCGATCCGCAGGGCCTGTTCGACCGCGTACTCGTCGAGCTCCGAGAGCAGCCCGTCCACGGCCTCCCGGTCGGTGGTCAGGTCGTCGGCGAACCGTCGGTCGCCGGTGGCGTCGGGCACGTACTTCACACAGACAACGATCCTCAGGCTCACGCCGGCTCTCCTACTGCTATCGGTCCGCACACAGGGGCAAGGGCAAGATCGACCCGGTTGTTACTGGCCAGTACAACCAAGGGTATCCCCCACAGGCAAGCATGTCTCACTGTGACCTTGCCTACGTGCGTATTGTCGGACCGCGCCCCGGATCAGCCGGTGATCGCCGCGCCCAGGGCGGCGATGACGTCGGCCTGCCGGGGCTGGCCGACGGCCCGGCGCACCACGCGCCCTTCGGCGTCCAGCACGAGCACCGTGGGAGTGCCGGAGATCTCCAGGGCCCGCACCAGGTCGAGTCGGGACTCGGCGTCGATCTCGAGGTGCCCGACGCCGTCCACCATGGCCGCGACGCCCGCCAGGATCCGGCGGGTGGCCCGGCAGGGCTGGCAGAACGCGGTGGAGAACTGCACCAACGTGGCGCGCCGGCCCAGCGGTCCCGCGCCCAGCAGCGCCGCGTCCAGGCGCTCGGGCGGTGTCGGTTCGCTCATCGTGCCTCTCGCCCTCCGCTTCCCGGTTCCGCGCCTCGCCACGGTTCCCTCGCCGAGCGGCAGCACCCGGCGGGGCGGTTTCATTCCCGCCGTGCTGGCTCGACGACGCCGGAGGACTGGCGATTCTGCCGGCTTTGGGGCACCATTCGGCGTCGCCGCAAGTTACGCAGGCGTAGGTTCGAAGCACAGAAGAGGGGCCCTCCGCATGCCAGAGTTCGTTTACCCGCCGGTGATCGCCGCCGCGCGGACGATGTTCAAGGCGCTCGACCTGCGCTTCGACATCGCCGGTAGCGAGCATGTGCCGCGCACCGGCGGCGCCGTACTGGTGAGCAACCACATCGGGTACCTGGACTTCGTCTTCGCCGGGTTCGCGGCCCGACCGGCCAAGCGGCTGGTCCGCTTCATGGCCAAGGAGTCGGTCTTCAAGCACCGGGTGTCGGGTCCGCTGATGCGGGCCATGAAGCACATTCCGGTGGACCGGGCCCAGGGCGAGGCGTCCTTCCGGCACGCGCTGACGGCGTTGAAGGACGGCGAGATAGTCGGGGTGTTCCCCGAGGCGACCATCTCACCGTCCTTCACGCTGAAGAAGTTCAAGTCGGGGGCGGCGCGGATGGCCCAGCAGACCGGGGTGCCGATCCTCCCGGTCGCGCTGTGGGGCACGCAGCGGCTGTGGACCAAGGGCCGCAAGCGGGATCTGCGGCGCAACCACTTCCCGATCACCATCCGGATAGGCTCGCCGATGGCGGTGGATCCGGACGAACCCGCGGGCACGGTCTCCGACCGGGTGCGGGATCGCGTCCAGGAGCTCCTGGAGGCCGCGCAGCGCGCCTATCCGGCCACTCCGCGGAACGCGGAGGACACCTGGTGGCTCCCGGCGCACCTGGGCGGCACGGCCCCGCCGCCCGCGCACGCCGTCTAGGCACGAGGCTCGCGGGGTTCCGCGCCGGGTCGGCGCGGAACCCCGTTGGCCGGGTGCCCTAGCGGGCCATCTCCTCGCGCAGGGCGGTGACGAAGCCGTCGACGTCCTGCTCGGTGGTGTCGAAGGAGCACATCCACCGCACGTCGCCGGCCGCCTCGTCCCAGAAGTAGAAGCGGTAGCGCTTCTGGAGGCGCTCGCTCACGTCGTGCGGGAGCCTGGCGAACACGCCGTTGGACTCCACCGGGTGGAGGATCCGCACCCCGTCGACCGCGCGCACCCCGTCGGCGAGCCGGCGCGCCATGGCGTTGGCGTGGCGGGCGCCGCGCAGCCACAGGTCGCCGGCGAGCAGCGCCTCGAACTGCACGGAGACGAAGCGCATCTTGGCGGAGAGCTGCATGGAGAGCTTGCGCACGTGGCGCATCCGGCGGGCCACGTCGGGGGTGAGGAGCACGACGGCCTCGCCGAAGAGCATGCCGTTCTTGGTGCCGCCGAAGGAGAGCACGTCCACGCCGACGTCGGTGGTGAAGGCGCGCAGCGGCAGGTCGAGGGCGGCGGCCGCGTTGGCGATCCGGGCGCCGTCCAGGTGGACGGTCATGCCGCGCTCGTGCGCGAACTCGCAGATGGCGCGGATCTCGTCGGGCGTGTAGCGGGTGCCGAGCTCGGTGGTCTGGGTGAGGGAGACCACCTGCGGCATGGCACGGTGCTCGTCCTCGAAGCCGAACGCCTGCCGGGCGATGAGCTCGGGGGTGAGCTTGCCGTCCAGGGTGGGCACGGTCAGGAGCTTGAGGCCGCCGACCCGCTCGGGGGCGCCGCACTCGTCGGTGTGGATGTGGGCGGTGTCGCCGGTGATGACGGCGCCCCAGCGGTCGGTGAGCGCCTGGAGGGCGACGACGTTGGCGCCGGTGCCGTTGAAGACGGGGTAGACCTCGGCCGCCGGGCCGAGGTGGGCCCGGAAGACGCCCTGCAGGTGCTCGGTGTAGGCGTCGGCCCCGTAGGCGGGCTGGTGGCCGCCGTTGGCCAGGGCGAGTGCGGCCAGGATCTCCGGGTGGGCGCCGGAGTAGTTGTCGCTGGCGAAACCGCGGACGGCCGGGTCGTGGTGACGTGTCGCGTCGGTGGTGGTCAGGGCTGGGGAGTGAGCCACAGGCGGGTTCCGTTCACTTCCTCGGTGGGCTTGGACCAGAGCTGGCCGATCGACTCGGCCAGGTCCCGGACGTCCGTGAACCCGGCGAATCTGGCCTCCGGCCGCTCCGCGCGCATCGCGTCGTTGACGAGGGCCTTGACGACGACGATGCTCGCGGCGGCGGGCGGCGGGCCGCCGTCCGCGGTCTTGCGGAAGCCGTCGGCCAGGGCCAGGGTCCATGCCTCGGCCGCCGCCTTGGCGGCGGCGTAGGCGGCGTTGCCCGCGGTGGGGCGGGCCGCGCCGGCGGCGCTGACCAGCACGAAACGGCCGTTGCCGCCGCGGGCCAGCGGCGCCTCGAAGGCGAGCGAGGTGTGCTGGACGGTGCGCAGCAGCAGGTCGTGGAGGAGGTCCCAGTCGGCGAGGTCGGTCTCGGCGAAGGTGGCCGAGCCGCGCCAGCCGCCCACGAGGTGGACGAGCCCGTCGACTCGGCCGTAGTCCTTGAGGATCTTGGCGGCCCAGTCGCGGGTGGCCGCCAGGTGGAGCAGGTCGATGGTGTCGCCGATGACGGTGGCGCCACCGTGTGCGAAGCGGGCCGCGTCGACGCCGGCGGCCAGCCGTTGGGCGTCCGCGTCGGCGGCCACGACGGTCGCGCCGGCCTGGGCGAGGCGCAGCATGACGGCGTGGCCGGCGGCGCCGCCGGCGCCGGCGACCGCGACGACGGCGCCTTCGAGCGGGCCGCCGTTGCGGGGGCTCCCGGGAGTGGTGGTGCTCATGATGTTCGCCTCCTCGATGGGTCCATCATGCCCCGCCCCGGCCGCGGGCTCACGCCGCGCTGGCGGCGGGGGCGGCCGCGGTGATGCCCCGGGTGGACTCGACGACCTTCCTGAGCTTCCTGGCCAGTGCCTCGTAGAACAGGCTCAGCGGGAACTCGTCGGGGAGCACCTCGTCGACCAGCTTGCGGGGCGGGAGGCTGAGGTCGAGGGCGTCGGGCCCCTTGGCCCAGGTGGAGCCCGGGTGCGGGGCGAGGTGGCGGGAGACCAACTCGTACGCCTTGAACCAGTGCACCAGCTTGGGGCGGTCGATGCCCTGGCGGTAGAGGGTCTCGATCTCCTCGCGGAGCCGGGCGGTGACCTCGCGGGCGAGCGCCCAGTCGATGCTCAGCCGGTTGTCGGTCCAGCGGAGCGCGTCGTGCTGGTGCAGGTAGGCGAAGAGCAGCTGGCCGCCGAGGCCGTCGTAGTTGCGGACCCGGGCGCCGGTGACGGGGAAGCGGAAGAGCCGGTCGAGCAGCATGGCGTACTGGACGTCGCGGCCCTGCGGGTGGCCGTCGGCGGCGAGCCTGCCGGCCTCGTGGAAGGCGGTGAGGTCGCAGCGCAGCTCCTCGAGGCCGTACATCCAGAAGGGCTGGCGCTGCTTGATCATGAAGGGGTCGAACGGCAGGTCGCCGTGGCTGTGGGTGCGGTCGTGGATCATGTCCCAGAGGACGAACGTATGCTGGCAGCGCTCCTGGTCGGTGAGGAGTCCGGTCGCGTCCTCGGGCAGGCGCAGGCTGGTGACGTCGCATGCGGCGCCGACGACCCGGCGGAAGCGGGCCGCCTCGCGGTCGCAGAAGATGCCGCCCCAGGAGAAGCGCGCGGGTGCCTCGCGCACGGCGATGGTCTCGGGGAACAGCACGGCTGAGTTGGTGTCGTAGCCCGGGGTGAAGTCCTCGAAGGTGATGCCGAGGAACATCGGGTTGTCGAAGCGCTCCCGCTCCAGCCTGGCCAGCCAGTCGGGCCAGACGACGCGCAGGACCACGGCCTCCAGGTTGCGGTCGGGGTTGCCGTTCTGCGTGTACATCGGGAAGACCACCAGGTGCTGGCGCCCGTCGGCGCGGTCGGCGGCCGGGTGGAAGGCGAGCAGCGAGTCGAGGAAGTCGGGCACGCCGAAGCCGTCGTCCGCCCAGCGGCGGAGGTCGGCGACGAGGGCCTGGTGGTAGGCCGCGTCGTGCGGCAGCAGCGGGGCGAGCTCCTGGACGGCGGCGACGACGCGGTCGATCTCCCGGGTCAGCTGCGCGGGGGTGGGCGCGCCCTCGGCCGAGAAGTCCACCGAGCCGTCCTTGGACTGGGCGGGACGGACGGCCTCGACGGCCCGCTTCAGGGCGTGCCAGGCGGGCCTCGCGACCACCCGCTCGGGCTCGGCGGTGTCGCCCCCAGAGGTGAGGGACGCCAAAGTTTCCGTCATGACCCATCCTCCACAGCAGAAATTCTTGTACTAACACGGTATCCGCAGCGAATCCTTCGTTCAACCGGTGATCCGGGAAACGCCCGGCGTCGGCGCGTCGCCCGACGTTCGGGGCGCGGCAACCGGGGATGGCTAGGGTCGCGGCATGTCGCTACAGACCATCGGGCACCGCGGGCTCATGGGCGCGGAACCCGAGAACACCCTCCGTTCGTTCCGCCGCGCCGACCGGATGGCGCTCGATGCCATCGAGCTCGACCTGCACCTCAGCAGGGACGGGGAGTTGGTGGTGATCCACGACGCCTCGGTGGACCGCACCACCGACGGGAGCGGCGCCGTCAAGGACCTGACGCTCGCGGAGCTGCGGGGTCTTGACGCCGGGCTCGGCGAGCGCGTCCCGCTGTTCACCGAGGTGGTGGACGCGGTGGGGGCGCCGATTCAGGCGGAGATCAAGGACCAGGCGGCGGCCAGGGCGCTGGCTGCGGTGATCGTGGAACGCGGGCTCGGCGACCGGGTGACGGTGATCTCGTTCCACGCCGAGGCGCTGCGCGAGACCAGGGAGCTGCTGCCCGAGGTGGCGATCGGCCTGATCACGGGGCGGTCGACGGACACCGCCCCCGAGCGGGCGGTCGAGCTGGGTGCGCGGCTGGTGTCGTGCGAGTTCGCGAGGCTGTCCGCGGACGTGGTCGCGCGGTGCCGGGCGGCCGGGATCGGCGTCATCAGCTGGACGGTGAACACCCCGGCCGAGCTGGCCGTGGCGCGGGAGCTGGGGCTCGACGGCGTGGTGACCGACGAGCCGGAGATCGTGGCGGCGATCAGGTCAGGGGCTTGACCAGCAGCTCGAACGCCAGGTCGGACCGGCGGGGGATGCCGAAGCGCTCGTCGCCGTAGGGGAAGGGCGCCAGCCGCCCGGTGCGGGTGTAGCCGCGCCGCTCGTACCAGGCGATCAGCTCGTCGCGGGCCGAGATCACCCGCATCCGCATCTCGCGGGCGCCCCACTCGGCGGCGGCCCGGCGCTCGGCCTCGGCCAGCACCTGCCGGCCCACTCCCCCGCCCTGGAGCCCTGGACGAACCGCGAACATGCCGAAGTAGCCGGCGACCAGGCCCGAGGGGTCGACGCGGCGCTCCAGGTGGCAGCAGGCCACCAGGTCGTCGTCGCGCAGCACGGCGAGCAGCTGGCTGCCCGGGGCGGTGATGACGGCGCGCACGCCCTCGGGGTCGGTGCGCTGGCCGTCGAGCAGATCCGCCTCGGTGGTCCAGCCGGCCCGGCTCGCGTCGCCCCGGTAGGCCGATTCCACCAGCGCCACGAGCGCCGGTACGTCGGCCTCCCCGGCCGGGCGGAACTTGAGGTCCGTCTTCACCGTCACAGCCCCGCATCGTAGCGCGCGCCCGCGCACTCCCCCTCGCCCGGTGTGCGCCCCGGTACCCGGGCGCCGGGTGGGCAGCCTTCCGGACGGGCGGCGCGGGAGGTGGGCGATGCACGGGCCTGCGGTGGTGGGCTGGTTGGTGGTGGCGCTGTGCGGCCTGACCGGCGGCTACTGCCTGCTGCTCGCGCGGGCCGGCGGGGGCGGCGCCCGGCAGGCGATCGCGGCCGGGGCTGAGGGGGTGATGGGCCTCGGCATGGCGGCGATGGCGGTGCCGGTGGCGGCGCCGTGGCCGCCGGCGTTCCACGTCGCGTGCGCGGCGGTGGCGGTGTGCGGCGCCGCGCTGCTGGTGGCCGAGGGGACGCACCGGGGGCACCATCTCGTCGAGGCGCTGGCGATGTCGTACGCGGCGGTGGCGATGGCCGGCGCACCCGCGGCTCACGCCGGCCACCAGGCGCCGGCCGGACTTCCGGTGTTCACCGGGGTGTTGCTGGTCTACTTCGCCGGCTACGCGCTGCGCAGCGCGCCACGGCTGCTGCCGACCGGTGAGGTGGTGGCCGCGGCGGGGGCCGTCCGGCGGCCGCCCGAGGTGGCGGCGGCCTGCCGGCTGGCGCTCGCGGTGGCCATGGTGGCCATGCTCATCGGCCTGTGAACGTTGGCCCCGCGCCGTTCCCCGCCGGAGGGGTCGGTCCTACTCTGATGACATGGTGATCGCCATCACGTTGCTCGTGTTGGGCGGCCTCACCGCGGCGATGGCGCCGCGCGTGCTGGCCCGGGGTTCCTGGCCGGACCGGGAACCGGTGCTCGCGCTGTGGGTGTGGCAGTGCGTGGTCGTGGCGGTGTTGCTCTGCTGTGTGCTCGCCATGGCGCTGTCGGGCGCCGCGGCCTGGCACGAGGTGCGCGGCCAGCTGTTCGCGCCGGCGCCGACCCGGGTGGTGGACGCCTACGCGCTGCACGCCGCGGGCGAGCGGTGGCCGGCGGCCCTGGCGCTGCTGCTCGCCGGCGGCGGGGCCTGGACGGCGGTGATGTTGACCCGGGAGGTGCGCGCGGCCAGGGCGGAGCGGCGCCGCCGGCGCGTGGAGCTGCTGGCGCGCGCGCCGCGGCTGCCAGGTGAGGAGGACGAGGCGGTCGACCGGTTGATCGTGTGGGAGGACGCCCGCCCCGACGCCTGGGCCCTGCCGGGATCGGTGCCGCGGCTGGTGATCACCACGGGGGCGCTGCGGCGCCTGAACCGACGGCAGTTGGACGCGGTGTTGGCGCACGAGCAGGGGCACGCGCGGGCCAGGCACCACTGGTTGCTGCACTGCTCGGGGGCGCTGGCCAGGGGTTTCCCCGGGGTGCCGGTGTTCGCGGGCTTCCGGCAGCAGGTGCACCGGCTGGTCGAGCTGGCCGCGGACGACGTGGCCTCCCGCCGGTTCGGCCGGCTGACCACCGCCCTGGCGCTGGTCGGGCTCAACGAGGACCGGGGCGTCTTCGGCCGGGCGGCCGCGCGGCACGGGCTCGTGCGGCACCGGGTGCGCCGCCTGTTGCGGCCGGCCGAGCGGCTGTCCCCGCCGCGCCGGGCGCGGCTGACCGCCTACGCCACGCTGCTGCCGGCGGTGCCGCTGCTGGTGACGTTCGCGCCCGGGCTCTCGGCGCTGCTTCCCGCGGTCTGACAGCGGGTCACGGCGGGCCTCGGGGAGGCGTTCCGACGGTGAACCGGCCGGCGCCGGCACCGGTATCGGACGGTCCCCCGCGCCGTCCGATACCGGCATTGCCGCCGGGCGGGAATCCGCGGCGGAGGCGGATGTCTCCTGGCGCCAGCCGAGTATATTGGCCGTTAGCCAGTCATCGGGGGTCAAGCATGTCGCCTCGCCGCGCATCGGTCAATGCGGATATGCGCCGACGCTCCCGACAACGGCTGCTTCAGGCAACGGTCGAGCTGGTCTCGGAGCGCGGCTACGAGGCGACCACCCTGGGCGACATCGCGGATCGGGCCGGCGCGGCGCGCGGGCTGATCTCCTACTACTTCCCCGGCAAGCGCGAGCTGGTGCAGTCCGCCGTGCACCGCCTGATGCACCTCACGCTCGACGAGGCGCTGGGGCAGCAGCCGGTGCCGGCCGGCCCCCGGGCCGGCGACGAGCTGCTGGCCAGGGCGATCGACGCGATCCTCGGACTGGCCGGCGACCGGCCGGTGTTGATGCGGGCGCACATGGCCGGGCTGCTCCAGCACGGCGGGTTCGTCCACTGCGCCGAGCAGCGCCGCCTCGCGGCGCTGCTGCGGGAGGCCGTGGTCGCCCACGGTTCACCGGATCCCGACACCGACTATGCCATGCTGCGGGCGCTGTTGATGGGGGCGGTGGTGGCGCGGCTGCTGCCGGGTGCGCCGATGCCACCCGAGCGGTTGCGCGCCGAGTTGTTCGAACGGTACGGGCTGGCCTGGGAGTCGGGGGTCCCGCCGGGTGAACGACCGCCCGGCGGGACCCCGCCGAAACCCCGTCAGCTCACTCAGCGGTAGCTGGGCTGGGTCTGGACGTTGAGCTCCGACAGGCGGACGCGGGCGGCGCTGTCGGTGCGCCGGTCGTCGATCCGCAGGACGTCGAGGCCCTCCTGGTCGTTGGAGTAGATGTAGCCGTTGTAGTAGTAGGCGGACCAGGAGCCGCCGAAGGTCAGCACGTCCTCGGTGAGCGGGCCGCGCTCGAAGTAGCCGATCTCCCGCGGGTTCCGGGAGTCGGTGAAGTCCCAGATCGAGACGCCGCCCTGATACCAGGCCTGGACCATGATGTCGCGGCCGCGGGCCGGGATCAGCGAGCCGTTGTGCGCCACGCAGTTCTCGGTGGTGGCCTGCTCACGCGGCATCTTGTAGTAGTTCTGGAAGGACAGTTGGCGGTTGTCGCCACGGCCGGTGATGTGGTAGATGCCGTCGGCGCCGAGTTCGTCGCTGGTCGCGGGGGTGCACATCGCGCCGCCGCCACCGCCGAGTTCGTCGGTGAAGACCACCTTGGAGCCGTCCTGGCTGAAGGTGGCCGAGTGCCAGAAGGCGAAGTTCTCGGTGTCCTGGACCTGGTCGAGGACGCGTGGCCTGGCCGGGTCCGAGATGTCCATCAGGATGCCGTCGCCCATGCAGGCGCCGGCGGCCAGGTCGAGCCGCGGGTAGGCGGTGATGTCGTGGCAACCGGTGGTGGCGGAGCCGTCCGCGTCACCGGGGAAGCCGCCCTCGGGGAAGAGCACCTCGAAATTGGAGACCTCGGCGCGCTCGGGAGCGCCGCGCGGCACCCGGACGATGGAGATGCCGTCGTGCGGTGGCTGGCAGTCGGGGAAGGACGCGCTCGGCGAGTAGGAGGAGACGTAGACGTAGAGGTCGCGACCGTCGGGGACGAGGGTCTGGGTGTGCGAGCCACAGGAGGTCTCGACGGCGGCCACGTACTCCGGGTTCCGCTTGTCGCTGATGTCGAAGATCCGGATGCCCTCCCAGGACTCCTCGATCGTCGCCGACTGGCCGACGCTGTTGCAGGAGTCGTCGCTGCGCGAGGAGTCGACGGCGAGGATCAGCAGGTCGCCGCTGACGGCGACGTCGCCCTGACCGCCGGGGCAGAGCACCTGGCTGACGATCCTGGGCCGCTCCGGGCGGGAGATGTCGTAGACGACGAAGCCGTCGTAGTTGCCGGCGAAGGCGTACCGGCCCTGGAAGGCGATGTCGGAGTTGGTGCCCGCGAGCCCTGAGGCGTGCGGGACATGGGCCACCGGCGTGACGTTCGCGCTGTGCGCGATCTCGCCCACGCCCGGTATCTCGCCCTCGGCTATGGCCTCCCTGACCTCGGCGCGCTCGCTCCGCGAGACGTCGTCGCCGGGGACGGAGCCGTCGCCGGGGTCCGGAGTGGCCGACGCCGGGCCCGCCATGAAGAGCGTCGCCAGCAGGCCGGAGACGGCGGCGAGGATCCCCAGCCGTCTGCGTCGCACCGGGGGTGTGTGCAACGATGTCACGCGTCCTCCCTCGATTCCACGGGGTTCCGCTCGTGTCGGGCGGAACATGATCCCCTCAGTATCCGCCCGCACATGTACATATCAATATGGGTAATCAGACTGTCATCTGTGTACATGAGGAGGAACGTTGACGGAACGTCGGGGATCTCTGTTCGCCGCCCTGGCCGCCACGGCGGTCCTGGCCCTCGCGGCCGGCTGCACCGGCGACGCGGAGTCGACGGACGACGCCGACGGGGCATCGGTGATCGCCCCCGGTGCGCCCGGGGAACCAGCGCGGACCCTGTCGCCCGAGGAGGCCAGGGAGGTGGCGCGTGAGGGCGCGGAACCCAACGCCGCCGACTTCGACTTCATGCGCATGATGATCGGCCACCACGAGCAGGCGCTGGTGATGGCGGAGCTGGTCGACGAGCGGACGACCGACGACGCGGTGCGGCGGCTCGCGGAGCGCGTCACCGCGGCGCAGACCGGGGAGATCGCCGCGATGGAGGCCTGGCTGGCGCGCAACGCGGGCGCGGCCGCCGACGAGAACCGCGACGGTGCGGGCGACCACGGGGACCACGGGGCGAGCGAGATGCCGGGGATGGCCACCCCCGAGCAGCTGGAGTCCCTGGAGGGGGCGGAGGGCGCCGACTTCGACGGCCGCTTCCTGGAGCTGATGATCACCCACCACGAGGGCGCGGTGACCATGGCGACGGACGCGCTGACCACGGGGAACGACGGCCAGGCCCAGCAGTTGGCCAACGACGTGCTCGCGGAGCAGACCGTCGAGATCGGCCGGATGCGGGCCATGCTCTGACGCCGGGTCCCGACCCGACCGGCCCCCGACCGGCGTCGCGGCCGACGCACACCCCTCCCCTCCGACGCCCGCCGGTGTCATGCTGGAGAACCGTTCCGTCTCGGCGGCGGAAGGAGCCTGGCATGCTGCGTGTCGCGGTGGTCGGATCAGGACCGAGTGGCGTCTACACGGCGCAGTGCCTGGTCGACGGGACCGCGGCCGGCGCCGAGCCGCTCGCGGTGGACGTGCTGGACCGGCTGCCCTGCCCGTACGGCCTGGTGCGGTACGGGGTGGCGCCCGACCACGAGAAGATCAAGTCGCTCCAGGGCGGCCTGCGGCGGGTCCTCGAACACGGTCGGGTCCGCTTCGTCGGCAACGTGCGGGTGGGCGACGACGGGGTGCCGACCGAGCGGCTGCGCGAGCTGTACCACGCGGTCGTCTACTGCGTGGGGGCGGCGCGGGACCGGCGGCTCGGGATACCGGGCGAGGACCTGGCGGGCAGCTGGTCGGCGACCGACTTCGTCTCCTGGTACAGCGGTCATCCCGACGTCGCCGTCCGGGACTTCGGCCTCGGCGCGCGCGCCGCGGTGGTGATCGGGGTGGGCAACGTCGCGGTGGACGTGGCCCGGATCCTGGCGCGCGGCGCCGACGAGCTCAGGGGCACGGACATCCCCCAGACGCCGCTCGACGCCCTGACGGCCAGCGGCGTGCGCGAGGTGCACATGGTGGGCAGGCGCGGTCCCGCGCAGGCCAAGTTCACCACCAAGGAGCTGCGGGAGCTGGGCGGGCTCCCGGGCGCGCGGGTGACCGTGCGGGAGGCCGAACTGGCGGCGGATCCCGGCTACGGGGACCCCACGGGGCTGCCGGCCGTCGCGCGGCGCAACGTCGCCGCGCTGCGCGACCTCGCCGGCCGCCCCGCGAACGGCCAGGGGCGCCGGATCCGGCTCAGGTTCTTCCTGCGCCCGGTGGAGATCCTCGGCGACCCGGCCGGCGCGGTGCGCGCCGTGCGGTTCGAGCGGACCGCGCCCGACGGGGCGGGCGGGGTGGTGGGCACCGGCGAACCGGTGGACATCGAGGCGGGGTTGGTGCTGCGGTCGGTCGGCTACCGGGGCGTGCCGCTGCCCGGGCTGCCCTTCGATCCGGCCGGCGGCACGGTGCCGCACGCCGCGGGCCGGGTGCTGCGGGACGGCGCGCCGCTGCCCGGGGCGTACGTGGCGGGATGGATCAAGCGCGGGCCGACGGGGGTGATCGGCAGCAACCGGTCCTGCGCGAAGGAGACCGCGGCCGCGGTGCTCGCCGACCTGCCGGCCCTGGCGGCCCGGGAGGTGGCGGCCGGCGACCCGGTGGCCGGCCTGCGTGCCGCGGGCTGCGAACCGGTGGAGTGGCCGGGCTGGTTGGGCATCGAGGCGGCCGAGGCCGAGCTGGGCAGGTCGCTGTCGCGCGGGACCGTGAAGATCGCCGACTGGGCAGGGCTGCTGACCGCGGCGCGCGGCGGGTAGGGCCTGTCTTTTGGATCTTCGTGGATCAGGCCTTGGCTCCCCCAGGCCTGGCGGCCTGGGTGGGGGTGCCCCCTGCACGGAGTGCTTGGGGGAGTGCCCCCACTCGCTTCGCGCAAGGCGCCCCACGCGGCGGAGCCGCACATCGACCGCAGCGCAGCTCATACTCGTCCGTATTCGCGCGATTCGGTAACGAAGCGAGGTGCCGTGTCTGGGGGCACCTCCCAGGCCGCCAGGCCTGGGGGAGTCGCGGCCCCACGAAGATCCGGAAGACAGGCCCCAGTTCGGCCGCCCGGTGCGGCGGCTACCCGGCGACCGGCTGCGGGTGCCCGTGGCGGGCGGCGGCGAGGACGGCGTCGAGCAGGCCGGGGAACCGGGCGTCGAGGTCGGCCCTACGCAGCGCGTTCATCTTGGCGGTGCCGCGGTAGACCTGCCGGATCACGCCGCTCTCGCGCAGCACCCGGAAGTGGTGGGTACTGGTGGACTTGCTGACCGGCACGTCGAAGACGGAGCAGGCGAGCTCCTCGTCCCCCACGGCGAGCCGGCTGACCACCGCGAGCCGCACCGGGTCGGACAACGCGTGCAGCACCTCCTCGAGGCGGATCTGCTGGCGCCCCGGGTGCGGTAGGTCGCGGCCGGCGGCGGCGCCTGGCGTGCTCGGGCTCATGCGGCCAAGTGTACGAGAGGCGTCCGGGCGCCCGTGCCGGCGGACGACGTGACCCCCCGGATCCGGACGACCGGCGAGCGGTTCCGCCGTCCCCGCGAACACGCACTGTCAGTGGTCTGGTACACACTGGCCTGGTCCGACGACGGAGGTCGGACCGGGGACCCCGGCCGGGGATCGCCGTGGACACGAGGGGCCGTGGGGGTGTCCGGAATCCCGGATCGGGAGACCGGAGCCAGGCGGGGCCAGTAGGGTGACGGACCGTGGCAGCACGACCATTGAACGAGATCATCGAGCCCGGTTGGGCCGAGGCCCTGGCCCCGGTGGCCGACCGGATCGCCGCCATGGGCGACTTCCTGCGCGGCGAGATCGCCGCCGGGCGCACCTATCTGCCGGCCGGGCCCAACGTCCTGAGAGCCTTTCAGCAGCCCTTCGCCGAGGTGCGGGTGCTGATCGTCGGTCAGGATCCCTATCCCACGCCGGGCCACGCGGTGGGCCTCAGCTTCTCGGTCGCCCCCGACGTGCGCCCGTTGCCCGGTTCGCTGGAGAACATCTACCGGGAGCTCAACACCGACCTGGGGCTGCCCAGGCCGTCCACCGGCGATCTGACGCCGTGGACCGACCAGGGCGTGCTGCTGCTGAACCGGGCGCTGACGACGGCCCCGCGCCGGCCTGGCGCCCACCGCGGCAAGGGCTGGGAGGAGGTCACCGAGCAGGCCATCAAGGCGCTGGCGGCCCGCGGCAAACCGCTGGTGGCGATCCTCTGGGGGCGCGACGCGCGCAACGCCAGGCCGCTGCTCGGCCCGGTGCCGACCGTGGAGTCGGCGCACCCCTCCCCCATGTCGGCCGACCGTGGCTTCTTCGGCTCCCGCCCCTTCAGCCGGGCCAACACGCTGCTCGAGGAGCAGGGCGCGGCGCCGGTCGACTGGAAGCTGCCGTGACCGACGGCCCCGCGGGCGAGCCCCGGTTCGTGCTCGGGGTGGACTCCGGCGGCTCGGGGCTCCGCGTGGCGCTGGCCAGGGTGGCGGCTTCGGGGCCGCCCGAGCCGTGCGGCTCGGTGGCGTCGGGCGAGCCGGTGCCGACCGGGAGCGCGGGCATCGACGCCGAGTGGCTGATCGCCCGGCTGCTGCCCGCCGCGCGGGAGTTGCTGGCCAAGGCGGACGGCACCCGGGTGGTGGCCGTCTGTGTGGGCGCCGCCGGCATGATCTCCCTGGGCGAGCGGCTGCGCGCCGAACTGCCAGGGGCCCTGGCCGACGGTCTCGGGGCGCGCCGCACCGCGCTCGCGGCCGACGTGGTGACGGGTTACGTGGGAGCGCTCGGCGAGCACCCGGGCGCCGTGGTGGCCGCCGGCACCGGCCTGATCGCCCTCGGTCTCGACGGGAGCGGCTGGCGCCGGGCCGACGGCTGGGGCCATCTGCTGGGCGACTGCGGGGGCGGCTCCTGGATCGGCCGAGCCGGTCTCGAGGCGGCGCTGCGCGCCCACGACGGGCGCGCGGGTGGCTCTGCGGCCCTGCTGGCCAGGGCCGAGGCGGTGTTCGGCCCGGCCGCCGGGCTGCCGCTTCTGGTGTATCCGCGGTCCGACCGGCCGGCGTGGCTGGCCTCGTTCGCGCCCGAGGTCGCCAGGTGCGCGGCCGCCGAGCCGGCGGATCCCGTCGCGGCGGGGATCCTCCGGGAGGCGGCGCGGGAGATCGCGCGCACCGCCGCCGCCGTCTGCCCGCCGGGCCCGGCGGCCCGGGTGGCTCTCACCGGCGGCCTCCTGCGCCTCGGCGAGCCGTTGCTGCTCCCGCTCCGGGAGGAGCTGGCCGCCCGGCTGCCCGACGCCACGATCGTGCCGGCCCAGGGCGATCCGCTGGAGGGCGCACTGTCGGTCGCCGCGCGCGCCGCCCGGGGATCGCTCGGGCTGCCGACCGCACCCGGGCTGCTGTCCCTGCACGACGCCTCGGAGGCTGGTGGCCCGGCACACGAGCGGTAACGCGTCGACCTCGGAGGCTCACACCGACGCGCGGGACAAAACGGGATGGAAGGTGACCGGATCCCCCCGGGCGAACTGCCAACCACATCAAGGCATTAACATGCGGCGACATGAGCTCCCCCACTGGGCCGGGATCCGGCCTCCCCGTACGAATGCCACGTCCACGTCAGCCAGGACGGCACCGCCGCCCCGAGCCGGTGTCGGCGCCCGACGGCGCGCCGACGCTGGTGCTCGCCGTGCCCGGCTCGCCCTCGTCGGCCAGCCTCTCCGTCGCCGAGGAGGTCGTGAGCATCGCGCGCTCCGAGCTGCCCGGGCTCGACGCGCGGATCGGCTTCTCCGAGGGCCAGCACGAGGAGTTCCCGTCCCTGCAGCAGGTGTTGGCGGGGATCGTGGAAGAGGCGGGCGGCGACCTGGACGACGCGGAACGGCCCTCGCCTGTCGTGGTCCCGCTGCTGGCCAGCCCCGACAGCTCCCATCTGCGGGTCATACGGCAGGCGGTGCTGAGCAGCGGCTCCGGCGCGGGGCTCACCGACGTCCTCGGCCCGCACCCGCTGCTCGCCGAGGCCGTGCACGTGCGGCTCTCCGAGGCGGGCCTCGCGCGCGCCGACCGGGCCAGGCTGTTCACGGTCGCCACGGCGGCCGACGGCATCGTGCTCGCGACGGTGGGCGGCGACGAGGCGGTGCAGGCGGCGGGCATCACCGGGATGCTGCTGTCCGCGCGGCTGGCCGTGCCGGTGCTGGCCGCGGCCCTCGACGAGGACGGCGCGGTGGCGGACACCGCGGCCAAGCTCACCGACGCCGGCTCCCAGCAACTCGCCCTCGCGCCCTGCCTGATCGGCCCGGAGATCCCCGATGGCCTGCTGGAGGCCGCGGCCGACGAGGCCGGCTGCGCGGCCGCCGAGCCGCTCGGCGCGTATCCGGCGGTGGGCAGGCTGGTGCTCTCCGCCTACATGACCGAGGTGGGCATCGCGCCGCAGCGCCCCGGCTCCCCCGTCGGCTGAGCGGGCGGCGGCCGGGAGAACGCCCGCCGGCCGACTGAGGTTTCGGGCCCGAGGCGCCCACACGGTCGAGCTCACCGTGTGCGGCACCTCGGGCTCAGGCGTGCCCGGCGTCGATCGCCGAGAAGGCCTGCGGTCGGCGGTCGGCGGTCGGCTCAACCGCGGGTGAACCGGTACGTCATGCTGTCCGTCAGGACGCAGAAGCCCGGCGACATCACGATCACCCGCAGGGTGCCGGTGCGGCGGTCGTAGTCGACGCCCTGGGTCTCGAAGGCGCCGGAGCAGCCGCTGCGCAGCGGGAGTTGGCGGAGCGCCGTGACGTGCCCCGACACGTCGGCCGCGCCGCTCGGCGGCCCTGACAGGTCGATCCCGAGCAGCGGCTTGGTGATGCCGAACAGGCTGCCCTCCGGGTCGTCCGACGAGCACAGCAGCGTGGTGGGGCCGGAGAAGTCGCAGCCCTGGACGTCGCGCACCGGGTGGTCGAGGTCGACGGTGGTGACCCACGGGAGGTCGGCCGACGGCGAGGTGTCCGGGTTGACGCCGGGGGTGGGGAAGACCAGCAGCCGGTTCATGGTGCCGTACTCCCCGGCCAGCATCCACTGGCCGTCGGGCGTGACGGCGACCCAGGAGTTGTTCAGCGCCTCGCCGGGGCGGAGGGTGTGCGTGTACTCCGACCAGCCCCCGCCCGGCGCCTGTACCCGGAACATCTTGGTGTCACCGGAGTCCCGCTGGTACGGCTCTATGTAGTGGCCGTCGTAGGAGGCGTCGGGGTCGCCGACGTGGTTCCAGCCGCGGAAGCGGAGGTCGGCGGGGATGGTGCCGATCCCGGTGTAGCGGTTGGGGCTGTTGGCCGGGACCTCGACGGAGGCCAGGCCCTGACTCTCGGTCAGCGGGTCGGCGCGGTCCGAGCCGACCTCGTTCCAGGTGTCGGCGGCCGCGGCGGGCGGCGCGGTGGCCAGGGCGGCCGCGGCCGTGAGGGCGAGCAGGCCGGATGTCGCCAGCCGGCGACGGAGCCGGGTGCGCAGGTGCATGGGGGTCCGCTCCTCGGTGGGGGTGGGGGACGCGCTCGGCGGACAGTATGGCCGAGCCCCCGCCCCTGGTACAGACCATTGCCTCCCGGTGCCGGGAGGGCGGACACGACCTGCGGGTGTCCGCCCTCCCGTTCCTCACGACCCGGCCAGCTCCTCACACCCCGGCCCCGCTCCGTGCGGACCTCACAGGTCCATGACCCGCACGTCGCGGAACCAGACGTCGGAACCGGTGTGGTGGTTCTGCAGGCCGACCCGCCCCGAGGCGAGGTCCCGGTCGGGGTCGGCGCCCTCGGTGTCGAAGTCGTTGATCAGCACGTCGTTGAGGTAGACCCGGACGTTCAGGTCCTCGACCACGATCTCGTACGTGTTCCACTCGCCTGGCGGGTTCAGCGCGGCGTCCCGGGCGGCGATGTCGGCGCCCTGGAAGTTGTAGATCGCGCCCGTGGTGCGCTCCGGCTCGTCCGTGGCGTCGATCTGCACCTCGAAGCCCTGGTTGCGCGCCTCGGGGTCGCCCTCGGGATCCGGGACGCCGATGTGCACGCCCGAGTTGTCGTCCCCGGCCATCTTCCAGTCCAACTTCAGCCGGTAGTCGGTGAGTTCGTCGGGATGGGTGATGAGCCCCAGGCCGCCGACGGACCGCATCGTGCAGTCGGCCTGGAGGATGAAGCCGCCGGGACCGGCCGTCTCCCACTCGGCGAAACTCTCCTCGGTGCCGTCGAACAACGCGCGGTAGCCCTCGCCCGGATCGGCCGGGGCGCAGGGCTCCTGCTGGACGCGCAGGTGGTCCCAGTTCACATGGCGGTCGTCGTCCTCGCCGGCGGAGACCGTGATGGTGTTCGCCCCCGCCTCGAGTGGGAGCTGCTCGACGTGGTCGGCCCAGGTCTGCCAGGTCCCGGTCGTCTCGACCGCGATCTGTCCCAGGTCCTCGCCGTTGACGTCGAGCGAGATGGTCTTGGTGCCGACGTACGGGTTGGGACCGTTGGAGTACCGGAAGGTCACCGGGTAGGTCCCGGCCTCGTCGACCGACACGTTCCAGGTCAGTTCGGCGCCGATGTTGTCGAAACCGTCGACGTAGCCGTCGCCTGTGTGGTTGCCGTGCTCGTCGTCGAGGTCGGCCCGACCGCGCAGTTCCCCGTCCTCGGCCTCGTACATGCCGAGTTCGTTGGGCGGCTCGACGTAGTCGGGGATGTTGTGGACGGTGTACCAGGCCTCGGTGCTCCACAGCGCGGTGCCGTCGGCGGACTCGAACGGGCGTGGCGAACGCACGTGCACGACCCGGTCCTCGCGCAGCCCCGGGATGTCCAGGCTCACCGTGCGCCCGTCGTCGGACACCGAGGCGTCGGCGACGGACAGGACCTCCTCGTGCTGCTTCTCGCCGCCGTACTGGGAGGTGGGCGTGTACGTCCACTGCTCCACCTCGTACCGCTCGACGGCGTTCTCGACCACGTCGGCGGAGACCGGCTTGGTGTAGGTGAGGTCGAAGCCGGTCTCGGTGATCTCCATCGACAGGATGTCCATGGCGTCCTCGGAGGTGGGCGTCAGCTTCTGGAGGCCGTAGGTGAGCTTGCCGGGCTGCTGCCAGTTGCCGCCACCGCCGATGCCACCGACGTAGAACGAGCCGTCCGGGCCGATGGCGAGGCGGCTGACGCCGGACTCCAGACCCTGGGTCATCCGGAAGACCGCGCCCTGCCGCCGGCCGTCGACCTCCTCGAGGAACGCCCGCTGGATGCCGCCGTAGGTGACGTCGCCGAAGACCGTCTGCCCCTCGAACACGCCCTCCTCGACCTGCACCGGATTGGTCGGCGAGTTCGCTATCTCGCCGTGGGGCAGCCACAGCACCGGCTCGGTGACCGGCTGGTCGTCGAACGGGCCCGGCGGGGTCGTGTAGTGGTTGTAGAAGGCGCCCGGCTCGATCTCGAGCAGCTTCGACGACGGCAGCCAGTCCCCCTGGTTGTCCGTCACGAAGACCTCGCCCTCTGGGCCCCAGCCGATCCCGTTCGGGGTACGCAACCCACCGGCGACGTACTCCAGTTCGCCGGTCTCCTTGTCGATCCGCACCGAGGTGCCGCGGTTCTCGACGTGCTGGGGCACCGTGGTTCTGCCGCCCGGGGTGATGGCCACCGACAGGTTCAGGTAGTAGTAGTCGTCGTCGGCCAGGAGGCCGAACCCGAACTCGTGGTAGGTGCCGCCGCTCGGCCAGCTGGCGATGGCCGCCTTGTCCTCGTAGAAGCCGTCGCCGTCGGCGTCGATCAGCCTGCTGAGCTGATGCTTCTCGGCGACGATGACCTCGCCGTCCTCCACGAGCACGCCCTGCGGCTCGTTCATGTCCGTCGCGACGACCTCGGTGGTGATGTCCGCGGGGTCGGCGTCCTCCCCGACGGTGCCGTCCACGATCTCCACGGCGCCGTCGAAGCTCTCCCGGCCGGCCCAGGTGGTGATGACCATGCGGCCGTCGTCGAACCAGTCCATGCCAGTGACCTTCGGCTCGTAGCCCTCGGGCCGCAGGTCGGTCAGCATGTAGTCGGGGTGGACCCCGGCCAGCGGCGCCCCGTCCCCGGGGCTGGCGTTGACGTCCGCGCAGCTCTTGACCCCGGGCGAGGTGACCCTGGTGACACCGGCGTCGGTGGTCAGCACCGACTCCGGCACGAGTACGAACGCGTCCTCCCCCGGTGGCTGCCACTCCAGGCGCAGCGCCTTGCCGTAGGCGCCCTGGAAGTAGTCGATGCGCAGGGCGTGCGCGCCGGCGGTCAGTTCGGCCCGGCCGTCGGCCGACGTCGGAGGCTGCCGTTGGTCGTTCGCGATGATCTCCTCGCCGTCGAGGTACAGCCGGGAGCCGTCGTCGCTGGTGACCCGGAAGTCGTAGCCGCCGTCCTCGGGAACGTGGATGTTCGCGATCACGTGCCCCATGAAGTTGTTCGCGATCCCGCCGAAGTCCGCGTCCGACTCCCAGTCGACGGTGGGTCGCAGAACATCGATGTTCGGGGTCTGCCCCTCGGTCAGGACGCAGATCCGCTCCGGCTCGAATCCGACGTCGAAAGCCCGGAGCGTGACACCGGGTTCCTGGGGCGGCAGGTCGTCGTCGGAGGCGGCGTTGGCCGAGGTCACCGGCAGGAATACCGCGGCGACCAGGGCGACCCCCAGGGCTAGTGTTGGATGGCGACGTGGCCTCACACGCATGAACTGACTCCTTTACACGGCTCGGGGAGCTAGGGATCGTCAGGCGTTCTGTCAGTCGTCGGGATCGGCTCGGAGACGGATTCGATGAACGCGCGGATCTCCGTGAATGTCGCGGGCTGCCACCTGGGCTGATTCCTGTGAATCGCCGGCCGGATGGGAAGGGTAAGCGCTTCCCATCCCGGGGAAGCTAGGGATTCCCCGGAATCCTGTCAATACGAGGGACCGCGTGAACGCCGGGATCGCCCGGCGGACGTCAACCCGCCCGCGGCGGGCAGGAGGCGCGCAGGATCACCTGTCCCGGTACGAGGACGTCCTCGGTGTGCGACGCCGTGCCGTCGAGGGCGAGGTCGGCCGCCCGGCGGCCGATCTCGGCGAGCGGGAAGCGCACGGTGGTGAGTTGGGGGGTGACGTCCGCCGCGGTGGCGATGTCGTTGAAGCCGGTGACGGCGATGTCGCGACCCGGTTCGATCCCGCTGTCCCGCAGCGCGGTCATCGCGCCGACCGCCATGAAGTCGTTGCCCGCGCACAGCACGTCGGCGTCGGCGATCCGGCCGGACTCGATCAGCCTCCGGGTGGCCCGGTAGCCGCCCAGGCGGTCGAAGGTGTCGCTCTCGACCATCGCGATCTCGCCCCCCAGGGAGGCGAGCCCCTGGCGCAGGCCCTCCGTGCGCTCGGCCACGGTCAACAGGCGCTCCCACCCCGTGACCACCGCCACCCTCAGGTACCCCAGGTTCGCGACCGCCGCGCCGAGTTCCCTCGCGCCCGAGGTGTTGGCCGGGTGCACCGCGCCGAGGCCGCCGACCGGTTGGCTCAGGAAGACGGCCCTGCCACCGCTGTCCGCGAATCCGCGAAGCTCGGCGAGCAGCGCCTCGGCGTGGCGGTCGCCCGCGACGCGGCTCCCGCTCACCAGGATGGCGCGTGGCCGTTGTCCGCGGACCATGCGCAGGGAGGCGAGTTCCCACTCGCTGTCGCGCGCGGTGATCGCGATCGTGACGATCACGCTGTGCGCGCGGGCGGACCTGGCGACCCCCTCGGCGATGGCGGAGAAGTACGGGTCGTCGATGCTGCTGACGAGCAGGGCGAGGACGGGAGCCGTGCCGCGGGCCATGGCCTGCGCCGAGAGGTCCGCCCGGTAGTTCATCTCCCGCGCGGCGCGCAGGACCCGCTCCCGGCGTTCGGGACCGACCTTGCGGTCGCTGTCGTTGAGCACCCGGGACGCGGTGGCCGGGGACACTCCGGCGCGGGCGGCCACGTCCGTGAGGGTCGGACTCCCACCGGACGCCCGCGGCTTCCGCTTCCCACCACCCGCCCTTTGCACAGGCATTGACCCCTCCACCCACGCCAACTTTAATGTCCCGGGGAAAGCGCTATCCAAGCGGGTAAGCGCTATCCAGCATAGCGAGGCTTCTCACCCCCGTCTCCTGAAGTGCGACGTGAGGTTCCGGATGACTCAACAGGCACCCCATGCCCCAGCCGTTTCATCAGTCCCACCACCCGAAAGTGGATCAGGTCGCAGGCGTCGCGCATCGCGCGGAGCGATCGCCGCCGTCTATCCCGTCACGTTTCTCGTGTTGCTGGTGGTGACGTGGTTTCTCGTGACCGCCACCGAGTTCGTCGAGCCCTACATCATTCCCTCACCCGGAGACACCTGGCGGGCTTTCGCCGACTACCCCGACTACCTGTGGGAGCACACGCTCGTCACCACGGGCGAAACCCTCGCCGGGTTCGCGATCGCCGGCCTCGTCGGCATTCTCTTCGCCGTGCTGATGGTCTACTCGTCCACGCTGGAAAAGACGTTCTACCCGCTTATTCTCTTCGCCCAGGTGATCCCGAAGATCGCGATCGCGCCGCTGTTCGTGGTGTGGCTCGGCTTCGGCGCCAGCCCGAAGATCCTCGTGGCCGTGCTGATGGCGTTCTTCCCGGTGGTCATCTCCGGGATCAGCGGCCTGCGTTCGGTCGACCCCGAACTCCTCGAA
The DNA here is from genome assembly GCF_054783955.1 of Streptomyces mayteni. Taxonomy (NCBI): domain Bacteria; kingdom Bacillati; phylum Actinomycetota; class Actinomycetes; order Kitasatosporales; family Streptomycetaceae; genus Streptomyces; species Streptomyces mayteni. The sequence goes on from NZ_BAAGPR010000016.1 coordinate 99,275, forward strand.
CTCACCTCCACCATGGGAGCGTCGCCCGTCAGGACCTTCTGGAAGGTCCGCCTCCCCGCCGCGCTGCCCGAGCTGCTGTCCGGGCTCAAGGTCGCCGCGACGCTGGCCGTCACCGGCGCGGTCGTGGGTGAGTTCGTCGGCGCCAACTCCGGCCTCGGCTACGTCATCCTCCAGGCCAACGGCAACCTCGACACGGCGATGCTCTTCGCCGCGCTCATCATCATGTCCGCGCTCGGCATCCTGCTCTTCGCGGTCATCCAGGTCGCCGAGATGTTCCTGATCCCGTGGCACGCCTCGCGCCGCAACCGACGCTGAACCGCTCGCCCGACCAACCGCACACGACCGAAGGATGCCTCATGGCCAGTCGAACATCCCTCAGGACGGCGCGCTCCACCCTGACCGCCCTCGTCGCCGGGGTCAGCGCCCTGGCCCTCGTCGCCTGCGGAGGAGGCGGCGACGGCGAGGAGAGCCAGGGGAACGGCGACGACGAGGTCACGTTACAGCTCAACTGGTACCCCTACGGCGAGCACGCCCCCTTCTACTACGGCGTGGAGGAGGGAATCTTCGAGGAGCACGGGATCTCGCTCACCATCGAGGCCGGGCAGGGCTCCGCCAGAACCGTCCAGGCCGTCGGCCAGCAGGACTTCGACTTCGGCTGGGCGGACACCCCGGCGGTGCTCGCCAACATCGACAGCGGCGTCGACGTGAGATCCGTGGGCGTCTTCCTCCAGTCGACCCCGTCCGCCGTCCAGGTGTTCAGCGAGACCGGCATCGAGGAGCCGGCGGACCTCAGCGGCCGGACGATAGCCGTCTCCGCGGGCGACGCGGTCACCCTCACCTTCCCCATGTACCTGGAGGCGGTGGGGCTTTCCGAGTCCGACGTCCAACAGCAGAACCTCGACTCCGCCGGCAAGAGCGCGGCGATGCTGAGCGGCCAGGTCGACGGCCTCATCGGCTTCGCCCACGACCAGGGCCCGACGCTCGCGGACGCCAGCGGCAGGGAGGTCACCTACCTGCGCTACACCGACGCCGGGCTGAACTTCTTCAGCAACGGCCTCATCACCCACACCTCCCGCATCGCCGAAGACCGCGACCTGGTCGAGCGGATGGTGGCCGCCACCTCGGCGGCCTTCGAGGCCGCGCGGGAGTCCCCCGAGGACGCCGTCGCCGCCATGGACACCGGGGACCCGCAGATGCCGGGCACCGACGTGCTCCTCAGCCAGTGGCAGGAGACGATCTCGCTGCTCACCACGGAGAACACCGAGGGGCAGGCCCCCGGCCACACGGCCGAGGAGGACTGGCGGGGGACCATCGAGGTGCTGGCCGAGGCGGGGCTGATCGAGGAACCCCGGGAGACCGAGGCCTACTTCGACGCCTCGTTCACGACGGGAGGGGAGTGACCGTGCTCGCCAGCACCTTCGACGGCGACCGGAGCGGCACGAGGGGCGGAGCGGCCCCTTCGGAGGGCGCCATGGTCGCCCTCCGGGGCGTCGACGTCACCTTCAGGACCAGGAGCCGCACGGTGCACGCGCTCAGCGGCATCGACATGACCATCGCGCCGGGCGAGTTCCTCAGCATCGCGGGCCCCTCGGGCTGCGGGAAATCGACCCTGCTGCGGGTCGTCGCCGGGCTGACCCGAGCGAGCGCCGGCCAGGTGACGCTCCGTGGCACCCCCGTCGTGGGCCCCCGCCGCGACGTCGGGTTCGTCTTCCAGCGCCCGGCGCTCCTGGACTGGCGCAACGCCCGCGGCAACATCCTGTTCCAGGCCGAGATGCGCGGACTGCCGAAGGCGTGGGCGCGCGAGCGGGCCGACGAACTCATCGAGATGACCGGCCTGACCGGCTTCGAGAACGCCATGCCCTTCGAACTCTCCGGCGGGATGCAGCAGCGGGTGTCCCTCTGCCGTGCCCTGCTGCACGAGCCCGACGTCCTGCTCATGGACGAACCCTTCGGCGCCCTCGACGCGCTGACCAGGGAGAACATGAACGTCGAGCTGCGCCGGATCTGGGAGGCCACCGGCATGACGGTCGTGCTGGTGACGCACTCGGTGACCGAGGCGGTGTACCTGGGCTCCCGCGCCATCGTCATGGGGCCGCGCCCCGGGCGCGTCATCGAGGAGTTCCCCATCGACATCCCGGGCCGCCGGGAGTACGAGCCGACGCTGGAGAGTCCGGAGTTCCAACGGCTCAGCGGTCGCATCCGTGGCCTCCTCGGCTCCGGGGCCGACTGACCGTACGGCGGTCGACGGCGGATCCCGCCCACCGAAGGACCGCCGCGACCGGTGGCGCCCGCGGGCACGGGGCGGGGCGAACGAGCGACCCGGTTCAGCCCCGCGCGGCCATGCTGGACTCACGGACGATCAGCTCCGGGTCGAGCACGATGCGCTGGTGCCGGTGGAGCCCGGCGTCCTCCCCCGTCTCCTCGAGCAGCAGCTCGGCGGCCTGCCGCCCCATCCGGACGGCCGGCTGCCGCACCGACGTCAGGGGGACGGCCGCCGCCGCGGCGAACTCGATGTCGTCGTAGCCCACGAGCGCGACCTCGTCCGGCACCCGGACCCCGGCCGCGAACAGCGCCTGGAGGACACCGAGGGCCAGCAGGTCGTTGGCGCAGAACACCGCCGTGGGCCGGTCGGCCATCCCGAGCAGCCGGCCGCCCGCGTCCCGCCCGGCCGCCACGTCGAGCCGCTCCGCCTCCAGGTGGCGCAGCGCCGAGGCCGGCAGCCCGGCCTCGGCGAGCGCGGCCTCCGCGCCCTCCTTGCGGTCCTGGCACTGTTGGAGCGTCATCGGGCCGCTGACGTAGGCCACCGAGGAGTGGCCCCTGGCGAGCAGGTGCCGCACGGCGAGGGTGCCGCCCAGCACGTCGTCCACCGAGACCGAGCAGCCCTCGGCGCTCGGCAGCACCCGGTCGACCAGCACGAACGGGATGCCGTGGCGGCGGAAGTCGGCCAGGTTCCGCCCTGACATGTCGGCCGGGGTGACCAGCACCCCGCGCACCCGCTGCTCGGCGAAGAGCGAGAGGTAGTCGGACTCCTCCGAGGTGCTCTGCGCGCTGTTGCAGAGCATCACGCCGAGGGTGGCGGCGCGGGCCACCCGCTCGGCGCCCGAGGCCACGTCCACGAAGAACGGGTTGCCCATGTCGAGGACCAGCAGCGCGATGATCCGGCTCTGGCCGGCGCGCAGTTGACGGGCCGACTCGCTGCGCACGTAGCCGAGCTCGACGATGGCGCTCTGGACCCGCTCCCTGGTCTCGTCGGCGACCATGTGGGGGCGGTTGATCACGTTGGAGACCGTGCCCACCGACACCCCCGCCTGCCGGGCGACTTCCTTGATCCCCACCGTGTGCGCCATGTGCCGTGCCCCGTTCATCTCCGTTACGCGCCAGTCACCGCCCGGCCATGGTACGGACCGTGCGCGGCGTGCGCGCTCAGGCCAGATGGAAGACCTCGGTCAGCGGCTTCATGGCCTCGTCGGGGCGCGCGCCGTCCAGGGACTCGAAGAACTCCGCCATCTCCGCCTGCCAGCGGGCGTTGACGTCGGTGGCGGCCATCGCCTCCTGCGCCGCGGCGAAGTCGTCCGTCTCCAGATAGCCCACCAACAGCCCGTCCTCGCGCAGGAAGAGCGAGTAGTTGTGCCAGCCGGCGTCGGACAGCGCGGCCAGCATCTCCGGCCAGACGGCGGCGTGCCGCTCCCGGTACTCCTCGGTCCGGTCCGCCCTGACCTTGAGCAGAAAACACACCCGCCGCGACATGGTCGCCCGCCTCTCCGCAGTCACCCCTGGCCGCGGGGCGCGGGGCGCGACCGCGGACGGCGGGGCTGAGGGATTCACCCAATGAAAGGATTCACTCGAACCCCGGCAAGCTAGCCACCCCCGCCGACGAGCGTCAAGATCCCCAGCTCAACGCCGACGGCCCACCGAACGGCGAACGGCACGCCGATCATGATCCCGCTCCCTTGACAGCGATCGCCAACCGCTCTTAGCGTCGCCTAGTGAAACGATTCATATTCGGTGTCCGCACCCCGGGAGCCCTGATCGCATGACCGCCCCATCCGCCGTCAAGGCGGCACTGACCTCGCAGTCAATCGAGACCCCGTCGTGGGCCTACGGAAACTCCGGCACCCGCTTCAAGGTGTTCGCGCAGGAGGGGGTGCCGCGCACCCCGCGCGAGAAGTTGGACGACGCGGCCCAGGTGCACCGGTACACCGGGATCGCGCCGACCGTCGCGCTGCACATCCCCTGGGACCGGGTCGACGACTACGCCGCGCTGGCGAGGTACGCCGAGGACCAGGGGCTCCGGATCGGCGCCATCAACTCCAACACCTTCCAGGACGACGACTACCGGCTCGGCAGCGTCTGCCACCCGGACGCCACCGTGCGCCGCAAGGCACTCGACCACCTCCTCGAGTGCGTGGACATCATGGACGCCACCGGCTCCCGCGATCTGAAGCTCTGGTTCGCCGACGGCACCAACTACCCGGGGCAGGACGACGTCCGCGGCCGCCAGGACCGGCTCGCCGAGGCGCTGGACGCCGTCTACGCGCGGCTCGGCGACGACCAGCGGATGCTGCTCGAGTACAAGTTCTTCGAGCCGGCCTTCTACAGCACCGACGTGCCGGACTGGGGCACCGCCTACGCGCACTGCCTGCGGCTCGGCCCCAAGGCGCAGGTCGTGGTGGACACCGGGCACCACGCGCCGGGCACCAACATCGAGTTCATCGTCGCGGTGCTGCTGCGCGAGGGGAAGCTGGGCGGCTTCGACTTCAACTCCCGCTTCTACGCCGACGACGACCTGATGGTCGGCGCCGCCGACCCGTTCCAGCTGTTCCGCATCATGTACGAGGTGGTGCGCGGCGGCGGGTTCACCTCCGAGGTGGCCTTCATGCTCGACCAGTGCCACAACATCGAGCCGAAGATCCAGGCGATCATCCGCTCGGTGATGAACGTCCAGGAGGCCACCGCCAAGGCGCTCCTGGTGGACCGGGAGGCGCTCGGCGCCGCGCAGGCCGAGGGCGACGTGCTCGGCGCCAACGCGGTCGTGATGGACGCCTTCAACACCGACGTCCGGCCGCTGCTGGCCGAGGTGCGGGAGGAGCAGGGGCTCGACCCCGACCCGATCGCCGCCTACCGGGCCTCCGGCTGGGCCGAGCGGATCAGGACCGAGCGCGTGGGCGGCCAGCAGGCCGGCTGGGGGGCGTGACGACGATGAGCAACCCATCGGAGAAGGGCACCGAGCTCCACCCGGCGGTCGAGGCGCTGCTCGACCGCTCCCACCGGCTCGGCGCGGACCCGCGGAACACCAACTACGCGGGCGGCAACACCTCGGCCAAGGGCGCCGCCACCGACCCGGTGACCGGCGGCGACGTCGAGCTGGTGTGGGTGAAGGGCTCGGGCGGCGACCTCGGCACGCTGCGCGCCGAGGGCCTGGCCGCGCTGCGCCTCGACCGGCTGCGCGCGCTGCGCGACGTCTACCCCGGCGTGGAGCGCGAGGACGAGATGGTCGCCGCGTTCGACTACTGCCTGCACGGCAGGGGCGGGGCGGCCCCGTCGATCGACACGGCCATGCACGGCCTGGTCGAGGCGCCCCACGTGGACCACCTGCACCCGGACTCGGGCATCGCGCTGGCCTGCGCCGCGGACGGCGAGAAGCTCACCAGGGAGTGCTTCGGCGACCTGGTGGTCTGGGTGCCGTGGCGGCGGCCCGGCTTCCAACTCGGCCTGGACATCGCGGCGGTGCGGGAGGCCCATCCGGAGGCCGTCGGCTGCGTGCTCGGCGGCCACGGCATCACGGCCTGGGGCGAGACGAGCGAGGAGTGCGAGCGGAACTCGCTGCACATCATCAGGACCGCGGAGGCGTTCCTCGCCGAGCGCGGGCGGCCCGAGCCGTTCGGCCCGGTGCGCGCCGGCTTCGAGCCGCTGCCCGGGGACCTGCGGCTGTCCCGGGCGGCCGAACTGGCTCCGACGATCCGGGCGTTGGCCTCGGCCGACCGGCCGCAGGTCGGGCACTTCACGGACTCGGATGTGGTGCTCGACTTCCTGGCCAGGACGGAGCTCCCGCGGCTGGCCGCGCTCGGCACCTCCTGCCCCGACCACTTCCTGCGCACCAAGGTGCGGCCGCTGGTGCTCGACCTGCCGGCGGACGCGCCGCTCGACGAGGCGCTGGCGCGGCTCCGGGAGCTGCACGCGGAGTACCGGGAGGAGTACGCGGCCTACTACGAGCGGCACGCGACGGCCGACTCGCCGGCCATGCGCGGCGCCGACCCGGCGATCGTGCTGGTGCCGGGCGTGGGCATGTTCTCGTTCGGCAAGGACAAGCAGACGGCGCGGGTGGCCGGCGAGTTCTACGTCAACGCCATCAACGTGATGCGCGGCGCCGAGGCGGTCTCGTCCTACGCGCCGATCGAGGAGTCGGAGAAGTTCCGGATCGAGTACTGGGAGTTGGAGGAGGCCAAGCTGCGGCGGATGCCGCCGCCGAAGCCGCTGGCGACCAGGATCGCGCTGGTGACCGGCGGCGGCTCGGGGATCGGACGGGCGATCGCGCACCGGCTGGTGGCCGAGGGCGCCTGCGTGGTGGTGGCCGACCGGGACGTGGCGGCCGCCGAGACGGTGGCCGCGGAACTCGGCGGTGCCGACCGGGCCGTGGCGGTGGCGGTGGACGTCACCTCCGAGGAGCAGATCGCGGCGGGGTTCCAGGCCGCGGTGCTGGCCTTCGGCGGCGTCGACCTGGTGGTCAACAACGCCGGCATCTCGATCTCCAAGCCGCTGCTGGAGACGACGACCGAGGACTGGGACCGGCAGCACGGCATCATGGCGCGCGGCTCGTTCCTGGTCTCGCGCGAGGCGGCCCGGGTGATGGTCGAGCAGGGCCTCGGCGGCGACATCGTCTACATCTCCTCCAAGAACGGCGTGTTCGCCGGGCCCAACAACATCGCCTACGGCGCGACCAAGGCCGACCAGGCGCACCAGGTGCGGCTGTTGGCGGCGGAGCTCGGCCCGCAGGGGATCCGGGTCAACGGCATCAACCCGGACGGGGTGGTGCGCGGCTCCGGGATCTTCGCCGGCGGCTGGGGCGCCAAGCGGGCCGCGGTCTACGGCGTTCCCGAGGAGAAGCTCGGCGAGTACTACGCGCAGCGCACGCTGTTGAAGCGCGAGGTGCTGCCCGAGCACGTGGCGAACGCCGTGTTCGCGCTGACCGGCGGCGATCTGACGCACACCACGGGGCTGCACATCCCCGTGGACGCGGGGGTGGCCGCCGCGTTCCTGCGCTGAGGACGCCCTCGCCACCCCGGCTCCGCCCCGCTTCCGTCCCGTTCCCGTCCAGCCCCCGTCCCGACTCCCCCATCCTGCCGAGGTGTTGCCCCGTGTCCGACTCCGTTCCAGGCCCCGCTCCCGGGAGCGCCGACCCGCCGTTCGCCGCGGTGGACCTCGGCGCGTCCAGCGGGCGGGTGATGCTGGGCTCGCTGACCGGCGGCGGTCTTTCGCTGCGCGAGGTGCACCGCTTCCCCAACCGGCCGGTGCGGGTGGGTGGGACGCTGCACTGGGACATCCTGGCGCTGTACCAGGGGGTGTTGGACGGGCTGCGGGCGGCGGGGCGGGCGGCCGGCGGGCGGCTGGCCGGGGTCGGGATCGACTCGTGGGCCGTGGACTACGGCCTGCTCGACGCGTCGGGCGCGCTGCTCGGCAATCCGGTGCACTACCGGGACGCACGCACGGAAGGGGCGGCGGAGCGGGTGGCGGAGCGGCTCTCGCCGGCGGAGCTGTACGCCGCCACGGGGTTGCAGCACCTGCCGTTCAACACGGTGTACCAGTTGGCCGCCGCCCAGGGCAGCCCGCAACTGGCGGCGGCCCGGCGGCTGTTGCTGATCCCGGATCTGCTGGCGTACTGGCTGACCGGGGTGCAGGGCACGGAGCTGACCAACGCGTCCACCACCCAGCTGGTCGATCCGCGCTCCCGGGACTGGTCGTCCCGGGTCGCCGACGCGGTGGGCGTGGACCTGGGGCTCTTCCCGCCGTTGCGCCGGCCAGGCGATCCGGCCGGCCGGCTGCTGCCCGAGGTGCTGGCGGAGACGGGGCTCACCGGTCCCGTGCCGGTGACGGCGGTCGGCTCGCACGACACGGCCTCGGCGGTGGCCGGGGTGCCGGCGGCGGACGGGCGGTTCGCCTACATCGCCACCGGCACCTGGTCGCTGGCCGGGGTGGAGCTGGCCGCGCCGGTGCTCGGCGAGGAGAGCCGGCGGGCCAACTTCACCAACGAGTTGGGCGTGGACGGCACGGTCCGCTACCTGCGCAACATCATGGGGCTCTGGCTGCTCCAGGAGTGCCTGCGGGAGTGGTCGTCGGACGGCGAGCCGGCGGAGCTCGGGCCGCTGCTCGCGGCGGCCGGGCGGGCCGAGCCGCTGCGGTCGGTGGTGGACGCGGGGGATCCGGCGTTCATCGCGCCGGGCCGGATGCCGGAGCGGATCGCGGCCGCCTGCCGGCGCACGGGGCAGCCGGAGCCGCGGGACCGGGCGGAGACGGCGCGCTGTGTGCTGGACTCGCTGGCGCTCGCGCACCGGGCCGCGGTGTTCGACGCCCAGCGGCTCTCCGGACTCGCGGTGGACACGGTGCACGTGGTGGGCGGCGGCGCGCACAACGAGCTGCTGTGCCAGCTGACGGCCGACGCCTGCGGGCTGCCGGTGGTGGCCGGCCCGGCCGAGGCTGCGGCGCTCGGCAACGTGCTGGTACAGGCGCGGGCGGCGGGCGCGGTGCGCGGCGGGCTCGCCGAACTGCGGGCGCTGCTGCGCGGGACGCAGCCGTTGCGGCACCATACGCCCTCGGGTGACGGGGCGGCGTGGGCCGAGGCGGCCGCGCGCGTCGGCGACCGGGAAGGGAGTTGAGGGATGCGGGTTGCGCTGTTCGTGACGTGTGTGAACGACACGCTGTACCCCAGGACGGGTCGGGCGGTGGTGGCGTTGCTGGAACGTCTCGGGGTGGAGGTGGAGTTCCCGCTGGAGCAGTCGTGCTGTGGGCAGGCGCAGTTCAACACCGGGTACCGGCGGGCGGCCGAGCCGCTGGTGGCGCGGTTCGGGCGGGTCTTCGAGGGCTTCGACCATGTGGTGACGCCCTCGGGTTCGTGCACGGCGATGGTCCGGGAGAACTACCCCCGGGTGGGGGCGCGGGCGCGGGCCGAGGGGCGCGGGGAGGCGTTGGCCCGGGTGGCGGACTCGGTGGTGCCGCGGACGCTCGAGCTGACGGAGTTCCTGGTGGACGTGCTGGGCGTGACGGACGTCGGGGCCTACTACCCGCACCGGGTGACCTACCATCCGACGTGCCACGGTCTGCGGATGTTGGGGCTCGGCGAGCGTCCTCAGCAGCTGCTGCGCGCGGTGCGCGGGCTCGAACTGGTCGAGCTTCCTGGCGCCGAGGAGTGCTGCGGGTTCGGCGGCACCTTCGCGGTGAAGAACGCGGCGGTGTCGGCCGCGATGGGGGCGGACAAGGCGCGGGCGGTCGTGGACACGGGCGCGTCGGCGGTGTGCACGGTGGACAACTCGTGTCAGATGCACATCGGTGGCACGCTGTCGCGGATGGGTGCGACGGTGCGTCCCGTGCACATCGCGGAGATCCTGGCCAGCACGGAGGAGGAGATCTGGTGAGCGGCGGCGTGTTCGTGGGGATGCCGGCCTTCCCGGTGGCGGCCGAGGCGGCGGTGCGGGACGAGGTGCTGCGGGGGAACCTGCGGCACGCCACCGGCACCATCAGGGCCCGCCGGGCGGCGGCGGTGGCCGAACTGTCGGACTGGGCGGCGCTGCGCGCGGCCGGGGCGGCGATCAAGGAGCGCACGCTGCGGCACCTCGACCACTACCTGCTCCAGGTGGAGGAGCGGGTCACCGCGGCCGGGGGCGTGGTGCACTGGGCCGCCGACGCGGCCGAGGCGAACCGGATCGTCACCGACCTGGTGCGGGAGACCGGCGAGCGCGAGGTGGTCAAGGTGAAGTCGATGGCCACCCAGGAGATCGGCCTCAACGAGGCGCTCGCGGCGGCCGGCATCACCGCGTACGAGACGGATCTGGCGGAGCTGATCGTGCAGTTGGGCGAGGACCGGCCCTCGCACATCCTGGTGCCGGCGATCCACCGCAACCGGGGCGAGATCCGCGAGATCTTCGCCGACCGGATGGCGACGTGGGGCCGGCCGGCGCCTGACGGTCTCACCGACGAGCCGGCGGAGCTGGCCGAGGCGGCGCGGCTGCACCTGCGGGAGAAGTTCCTGCGGGCGAAGGTGGCGGTCTCGGGTGCCAACTTCGTGGTGGCCGAGACGGGCACGCTCGCGGTGGTGGAGTCCGAGGGCAACGGGCGGATGTGCCTGACGCTGCCGGAGACCCTGATCTCGGTGGTGGGCATCGAGAAGATCGTGCCGACCTGGCGGGACCTGGAGGTGTTCCTCCAGCTCCTCCCCCGCTCGTCGACGGCGGAGCGGATGAATCCGTACACCTCGCTGTGGACCGGCACTTCCGAGGGCGACGGGCCGCGCGCCTTCCATCTGGTGCTGCTGGACAACGGGCGCAGCGACACGCTGGCCGACACCGTCGGGCGGCAGGCGCTGCGGTGCATCCGCTGCTCGGCCTGTCTGAACGTGTGCCCGGTCTACGAGCGGACCGGCGGCCACGCCTACGGCTCGGTCTATCCGGGCCCCATCGGCGCCATCCTGACCCCGCAGCTCCAGGGCATGGAGGACGAGTTGGCGGCGTCGCTGCCGTACGCCTCGTCGCTGTGCGGTGCCTGTTACGAGGTCTGCCCGGTGGCCATCGACATCCCGGATGTGCTGGTCCACCTGCGCGAGCGGGCCGCGAACGGCGGGACGGTCACCCGGCGCGGCACCCCGGTCCGGATCCGCCCGGCCCGCGGGCACGCGGCGGAGCGGGCCGCGATGCGGGCCGCGGGGTGGGCGTTCGACCG
>NZ_BAAGPR010000017.1:0-106063 GCF_054783955.1 Streptomyces mayteni
CCTCCCCCTCGCCGCCCCCGGCACCGCCACCGCCTCCCTCCTCGCCTTCGTCTTCAGCTGGAACAACTTCATGTTCGCGCTGATCTTCGCCGACGAGGACACCATGACGGTGCCGGTGACCCTGTTCAACTTCATCTCCTACGCCAGCACCGACTGGGGCGGCCTGATGGCCGCCGCCACCCTGATGACGATCCCGGTCGTCGTCGCCGCCGTCATCGGACAGAAGCACCTCGTGGCCGGCCTGACCGCCGGCGCCACCAAGGGCTGACCACCACCCCACACCCTCTGGAAGACCACCACCTCTTGACCTCCTCCCCTCCGTGAACGGAGGAGATTCCGACCCTCACGGGAGGACCTTTCTGTTTCGCAGCGAACCGCCCGCCACGGGACGAACCCGAGCCAGGTCTTACACCCGCTCCACAGACCTCACATCCCGCCAGCCCGGCGGTAGACCACCAGGGCTTGGTTATCGCCCCAGCGGCACCCTCACCCTACCAGAGCATTCCGCAACGATACCGCTACGCTCCGCTATGCGGAGGCCAGGGATGTGTTCCCTCCCCCGGCTGAAGCCGAGGGTCTCCACACAAGGAATTCCGATGAAGATCGTCGACGCGCAGGTCGTCGTCACCAGCCCGGGCCGCAACTTCGTCACGCTGCGGATCACCACCGACGAGGGCCTCACCGGCCTTGGCGACGCCACCCTCAACGGCCGCGAACTCGCCGTCACCAGCTACCTGGTGGACCACGTGGCGCCGCTGCTGATCGGCCGCGACCCGCACCGGATCGAGGACACCTGGCAGTACCTCTACCGCGGCGCGTACTGGCGGCGCGGCCCGGTGACCATGGCCGCGATCGCCGCCGTGGACGTCGCCCTGTGGGACATCAAGGCCAAGGCCGCCGGGCTGCCGCTCTACCAACTGCTCGGCGGCGCCAGCCGCGACCGGGTCCGCGCCTACGGGCACGCCAGCGGCCGCGACATCCCCGAGCTGTTCGACTCCATCCGGGCCAGGCAGGCCGAGGGCTACCAGGCGATCCGCGTACAGACCGGCGTGCCGGGGCTCACCAACGTCTACGGCGTCCGGCACGACGCCGCGCTCGGCGCGGACGCCGACCGGCACCCGCGCCCGGTGGTGGAGGACTGGGACACCGCCGCCTACCTGCGCCACATACCCGGCGTCCTGGAGGCGGTCCGCAACGAGTTCGGGCCCGAACTGCCGCTGCTGCACGACGCGCACCACCGGCTCACGCCCATCCAGGCGGCCCGCCTCGGCGCGGCGCTCGAACCCTACGACCTGTTCTGGCTGGAGGACTGCACCCCGGCCGAGAACCAGGAAGGGCTGCGGCTGGTGCGCCGGCACACCAGGACCCCGCTGGCGATCGGCGAGGTCTTCAACACCGTCTTCGACTACCAGACGCTGGTGAACGAGCAGCTCATCGACTACGTGCGCTCCGCGGTGACCCACTTCGGCGGCGTCACCCCGCTCCGCAAGCTCTTCGACTACGCGGCCCAGTACCAGATCAGGAGCGCCGTCCACGGCCCCGAGGACATCTCGCCGGTCGGCATGGCGGCCGCGATCCACCTGGACCTGGCGATCCACAACTTCGGGATCCAGGAGTACTCGGGCCACACCGCGGCGACCGACGAGGTGTTCCGGCACGCCTACACCTTCACCGACGGGCATCTGCACCCGGGTGAGGAGCCGGGGATCGGCGTCGAGTTGGACGACGTGCTGGCCGCCGCCCACCCGTACGAGGCCGCCTACCTGCCGGTCAACCGGCTGGCCGACGGCACGGTTCACGACTGGTGAGCGGCGCGGCGGGGAAACAGCCCGAACCACGGGACGGAGCAGAAGGAGCAGCGGTCATGGCCGAACCCACCCCTCTCATCGCGGCGTTGCGCGCCCAGCGCCTGCTGCCGGTGCTGCGCTCACCCGACGTGGCCGCGGCGGTGGCCGCCGTCCGCGCCCTGGTGGACGCGGGCTGCCGGGTCGTCGAGCTGACCACCTCCACGCCCGACTGGCCGCGGGCCCTCGCCGACTGCCGGGAGGGGCACGGCGACGCGCTGCTCGGCGTCGGCACCGTGACCACCGCCGAGCAGGCGGCGACCGCGATCGGGGCCGGCGCCGACTTCCTCGTCTCCCCCTATCCGGCGCCCGCGGTGCGGGCGGTGGCGGCCGGCCACGGGGTCACGTTCGTCGAGGGCGGCTTCACCCCGGCCGAGATCGCCGACGCCGCCGGCCGCGGCCCGGCGAAGGTCTTCCCCGCCCACGTCGGCGGCCCACGGTTCCTCGCCTCGCTGCGGGCCGTGCTGCCGGACGCCGCCCTGATCCCCACCGGCGGCGTCTCGGTCGAGCAGGCGCCCGCCTACCTCGACGCCGGCGCGCTGGCCGTCGGGGTGGGCTCCGGCCTCCCCGAGGAACCGGCCGCGCTCGCCCGGCTGTTCGGAGCCGGGCGATGAGCGACGTCGACGTGGTGCTGATCGGCGAGATCCTCGTCGAGTTCTCCTGCGAGGACCCGCTGGCCGACGGGGCGCGGATCCGGCTCGGCTTCTCGGGCGACGTGCTGAACGCCGCTGCGGCGGCCGCGGCCGCGGGCGCCCGCGCCGCCGTCCTGACCGCGGTGGCCGACGACCGGCTCGGCGACGCCCTCGTCGCCCGGGTCTCCGCGCTCGGCGTCGACACCTCGCTGATCCGGCGGGTGCCTGGCGGCAACGGCGCCTATCTGCTGCACGGCGACCTCACGGGCGAGCGGGAGTTCACCTACTGGCGCACCGGCAGCGTGGCGTCCCGCCTCGACGTCGCGGACGTCGAGCGCGAGCGCGCCACCCTGGCCGCCGCCCGGGCGCTGGTCGTCACCGGCATCGGCGGCGCGCTGTCGGACGGCAGCCGGCGGGCGGTGCCGGCCGCCGCCCGGATCGCCGCCGAGGGCGGCGCGGCCGTGGTCTACGACCCCAACTACCGTGCGCGGCTGACCAGTCGGGAGCGGGCCAGGGCGCTGCTCGCCGAGGTGGCGCCGCACTGCGCGCTGGTCACCCCGTCCTGCCCCGCGGACGCGCTCGAGCTGCTCGGCACGGCGGACCCGACCGCCGCCGCCGAGGCCGTCCTCGCACTCGGCGCCCGCGCCGCCGCGGTGACCTCGGGCGCCGACCACGTCGTGGTGACCGACCCGGGCGGGCCGCTCACCCTGCCGGTGCCGGTGGTCGCCGACGCCGTCGACGCCACCGGCGCGGGCGACGTCCTGACCGGCACGACCGCCGCCCGGCTGGCGCTCGGCGACCCGCTGCCGACGGCCGTCGGCCTCGGCATCGCCGCCGCTTCGCTCTCGGTCGCCGGTCGCGGCGGCACGGGCCGGATCCCCACCCTGGCGGAGACCAGGGCCGCGGCGCGCGGTCAGAACGTCACGTCGCTGCACATGAAGTAGATCTGGTCTCCGTGGGAGGCCTTCCAGATGGTGTAGACGACGTGGTGGCCGGAGCGGCCGGTCGCGGTGGCCTGGGTGACGTAGTGCGAGGCGGACGCGTACCGGCCGGTCTCGGTGACCAGTTCGAGGTCGGCCCAGTCCAGCGCGTCGGTCTCGGCGTCGTAGCCCTGCCTGGTCACGTAGACCTGGAGGTAGTCGGCGCCGTGCCTGGCCTCGTCGAAGACGTCGACCGTGAAGGTGCTGCCGACCCGGGTCGTCCGCCACGGTCCCGGGGTGTCCATCGGGGCGTAGCGGCCGTTGTCGGTGAGGCCGGCGCCGCACAGCTGGTTGTCGGGGATGAACGCCTGGAAGTCGCCGCCGGTGCCCTCCCGGTAGAGGGCGTTCCAGAGCCACATGGCTCCGGTGTCGGCCCGCCACGCCTGCCAGCACATGGGGTCCTCGCGCTCCATGTCCGGGTTCTGCCAGTCGCTGCCCCAGCGCAGGTAGCAGCCGTAGATCCGGGAGAGCGGGTCGGCGACCGAGCCGTGGGCGGTGGCGGACGGCGTGGACCACGGCGTCAGCAGCAGCGTGCCGGCGGCCAGGGCCGTCACGAGGGCGCGGGTTCGTTCACGTCGGAGGAATGACACTGCGGCTCCTCTTCGCTTCGGGTGGGGGGTCTCGTTCAGCTGCCGGCGGTGGGCCGCAGTTGCACGACCACGACCGAGTAGGGCGGCACGGTCTGGCGGGTCGCGCTGCCCGCCCTGGCCGAGGTGATCGAGGTGGCGTTCTTGAGGTACGAGTACACGGTCGGGGTGGCCGAGGAGGGGGTGAAGCCGCGGTAGGAGAGGGTGACGGTGGCGGCCTCGTCCGGGTCCTTGTTGATGAGCATGACGTTCACGTCGCCGTTGGCCTCCCGGACGGCGTGCGCGGCCACCAGCGGCGTCGAGCTTTCGGCCCCGACCAGGGTGTCGCCAGGGGAGCCGAGGTGGGTGATCATCCGGGTGCCGTGGTACGGCGGGAACGGGGTGTTGAGCGGCGGCTCGCAGGAGGCCCCGCTGGAGAGGATGCCGCCGTCGTCGTAGTCGGTGGCGCCCTCGACCTCGGTGATGTTGGAGCAGTCGGTGCCGTTGTGCAGGTTCCACCAGTCCAGCGTGAACGCGCCGTGCGCCAGCCACGTCAGGTACTCGTCGGGCGCGAACACCCCGCTCGGCGAGGTGTTCTTGTAGGCGGTGGCGGCGGCCTCGGTCACCGCGATGCCGACGTTCGGCGCGTTGGCCCCGGCGTAGCGGTCGATCAGCGACCGGAGCGCGGCGGCCATCCCCGGTATCTCGGTCCCCGGCGCGTCCAGCAGGTCCTCCTGGCTGGTGGCGCTCGGGTAGTGGTGGACGATCACGAAGTCGATCACCGAGCCGGCGATGGACATGACGGTGTTGTTCCAGTCCATCGTGTCCCCAGGACCGACGATGCCGTCCGGCCAGTGGCCCGGCGTCGTCAGGACCGCGCCGATCTGGATGGTCGGGTCGACGGCCCGCATCGCCTCGGCGTGGGCGAGCAGGTTGCGCGCGTACTCGCGGGGGCTCTTGTCGGGGTGGTGGTCGATCTCCCAGGTGGCGCCGTAGTGGCCGTTGCCGTAGACCTCGTTGCCGATCTCCCAGTACTCGACGTCGTAGTCGTTGGTGACGTTCGCGTACCGCACCCACTCCGCCGCCTCCTCGGGCGTGCCCGAGCCGTAGTTCGCGGTGATGATCGGCTGCGCCCCGGCGGCGCGCACCGTCTCCATGAAGGTGTCGAACTCGGTGTCGGGCGCGACGTAGCCGCCCTCGACGGTGTGCGTCTCCCAGTGGTAGCCGTCCGCGTACGAGCCGCCCGGGTAGCGCACCATGCCGACGCCGGCGTCGCTGAGCAGCCCGGGGATGGCCGGGTGGTTCATGTTGCCGTCGTAGACCGCGACGTTCATCCCGACGCCGGTGTCCGGGATCGTCGCCAGGGCGTCGCCGGCGTCGACCGACACGGAGGCGGTGATCGCGGCGGGGGCGGGCGGCGCGGCCGCGGTGATCGAGCCCGCGGCGGCCAGCGTCAGGGCCAGGGACAGGCCGACCAGGCGGGGGGAAGAACTGCGCGGTAACCGCATGAGCACCTCCAGGGAAGAGATCCGAGCTCGCTTCGCGGCAACCATCGGAGCGTCTTCGGCTGGCAACTTTCGCGGCTGGTACTCCGATAGTTTCCTGGGGAACGTAGCGACGACCCGGGGTACGGTCAATGACCCTTCCCGGGTGGAATCTCGTATGCGGCAAGGGAGTTGACGCCCCAAGGGCGAGCGAAAGTTTCCTGCGGGCGGCCCGGCGGGGTCAGGGGGTCACGAGGACCTTGAGGGCCTTGCGATCGGCCATGTCCCGGTAGCCGGCCGGGACGCCGTCGAGGTCGGTGGTGGCGTCGAAGACCTTCCCCGGTTCGATGGTCCCGTCGAGGATGTCGGGCATCAGCTCGTCGATGTAGGCCCGGACGGGGGCCGGACCGCCGGCCAGCCGCAGGTTGCGCCCGAAGAGGCTGCCGAAGCCGATCGGCGCCTCCTCGTACTGCGGGACGCCGACCCGGCTGATCACGCCGCCCGGCCTGACCACCCCGAGGGCCTGCTGGTAGGCGGGCATGTTGCCGACCGCCTCCAGGACCACGTGCGTGCCGTACCCGCCGGACAGCTCGCGGACCTCCGCCACGCCCTCCTCGCCGCGGGCCGAGACGACGTCGGTGGCGCCGAACTCCCGGCCCAGGTCGGTGCGCACCCGGTGACGGCCCATGAGGATGATCTGCTCGGCGCCCAGTCGCTTGGCCGACAGCACCGCGAGCAGGCCGACCGCGCCGTCGCCGATCACGGTGACCCGGGTGCGCTCGCTGACCCCGCCCGCCACGGCGGCGTGGTAGCCGGTGCCGAAGACGTCCGAGAGCGTCAGCAGGGACGGCATCAGCGCCGAGTCGGGCGCGACCGGGAGCTTGACGAGGGTGCCGTCGGCGAGCGGCACCCGGATCGCCTCGGCCTGGCCGCCCTCCTCGGGCAGGATGTCCCAGAAGCCGGCCTGCGGGTTGGCGCACGAGGTGTGCAGGCCCTCGCGGCAGAACTCGCAGGTGTTGTCGGAGATCGCGAACGGGGCGACCACCAGGTCGCCCCGTTTCACGGTGGTCACCTCGGAGCCGGTGTCCTCGACCACGCCGATGAACTCGTGCCCCATGCGGGCCGGGCCGTCGGCCGGCGACATCGAGCCGTAGGGCCACAGGTCGCTGCCGCAGACGCACGACGCGGTGATCCGGACCAGCGCGTCGGTGGGCTGTTCGACGGTGGAGTCGGGAACGTTCTCGATCCGGACGTCGCCGGCGCCGTACATGAGGGTTGCGCGCATCAGGGCTTCTCCATCGGGGTGCGAGTGGGGCGGGGAGGGCGAACGGTGCTGGTGATCCGCTTCCAGCGTCCGCGCTCCCCGCGCCCTCGGCATCCCAGGTCACCTGGTTGGCCGCCGCCCCGTCACCCCGAGGACACGGCCGGTTCCCGGATGGTGAAGCGGCCCGCGAGGAGGTCGCGGTCGCGGGAGGACGAGCCGACCAGCAGCTCGAAGGAGCCGGGTTCCACGACGCGGCGGCCGTCCGCGGCGACGATGGTGCAGGCGGCGGCCGGCAGTTCGAGGTCCACGTCGAGGGACTGGCCGGGCCGCAGGTCGACCTGGCGGTGGAGCTTCAGCTCCTTGTCGGCCCAGGTGGCGGACGTGACCAGGTCCCGGACGTAGACCTGCACCGTCTCCCTGGCGGGCCGCCGGCCGGCGTTGGTGAGGGTGACGGTCGCCCGCACCGCGTCGGCGACGCCGAGTTCGGGGGTGTGGACGCGCAGGTCGGTGTAGTCCACCCGGGTGTAGCCGAGCCCCTCGCCGAACGCGAACCGCGGGTCCTGCGTCAGGTCGGCGTAGCGGTCGCCGTGCTGGCCACGGATCTGGTTGTAGTACGAGGGCTGCTGGCCGACGTGCCGGGGAACGGAGATCGGCAGCCGGCCGCTGGGCTCGATCAGGCCGAGCAGCAGCTCGGCGACGGCGCGGCCACCGCGCATGCCGGGGCTGAACGCCTGGACGAGCGCGGCGGCGGCGTCGGCCGACGGCGGGAGGACCTGGGGCTTGGAACTGATCACGACGACGATCAGCGGCTTGCCGGTGGCGGCCAGCGCGTCCAGCAACTCGACCTGGCCGCCGACCAGGTCGAGGGTGGCGGTGGAGCGGTACTCGCCGATCAGGCCGATGGTGTCGCCGACCACGGCGACGACGACGTCGGCCTCGTTCGCGACGGCGACGGCCTCGCCGAGCAGCTCCGGATCGGGCCGGGCGGGGACGACGATCTCCGGGGCCGGCTGCCCGTCGGCGAGCACCGGACCGTTCGGGTCGGGCGCGAACTCCGCGATCCGCGCGCCCGGCGCGTGGGTGATCGTCCAGTCGGCCGGCGCGAAGGACCGCAGTCCGTCGAGCACGGTCTCGGTCAGCTGCCTGGGGTGGCCGTCGGGCAGCCAGTAGGCCTGCCCAGAGGCGCCGGCCCAGTCGCCGAGTTGGGCGTCGACCGCGTCGGCGTTGGGGCCGACCACGGCGATCCGCCGGGCGGGGGCGTCCCCGACGGGCACGGCGCGCCCCGCCGGGTCGGTCGTCGCGGCGTCGAGCAGCGGCAGCGTGCCGTCGTTGGTGAGGAGGACGAGGCCGCGGCGGGCGATGTCGAGGTTCAGCGCGGCGTGGTCGGCGGCGCCGATGTCGGTGGCCTGCCTGGCGGGGTCCGGGCGGCGCGGGTCCTCGAAGAGCCCGAGTTCGAACTTGAGGGTGAGGATCCGGCGCACCGCCGCGTCGATCTCGGCCTCGGTCAGCAGGCCGCGGGCCACGGCCCGCTGCGCGCCCTCGAAGAACTGCGGGGTGGTCATGACGAGGTCGTTGCCGGCCCGCACCGCCCGGGCCGCGGCCTCGGTGTCGTCGGCGCACACCCGCTGTTCCCGCACCAGCCGGCCCACGTTGTCCCAGTCGGTGACGAGGGTGCCGGTCCAGCCCCACTCGTCGCGCAGCACCTCGCGCAGCAGCCACTGGTCGAGGGTGACCGGCACCCCGTCGATGGACTGGTAGCCGATCATGAAGGTGCGGCACCCCTCCCGGGCGACGCGTTCGAAGGGCGGCAGGAACCAGGCGCGCAGCTTGCGCCGGCTGAGGTCGGCCTCGCTGGCGTCCCGGCCGCCCTGGGTCTCGGAGTAGCCGGCGAAGTGCTTGGCGCAGGCCAGCACGGCGGTCCGGTCGGCAAGACCCTCGCCCTGGTAGCCGCGCACCATGGCCGAGGCCAGCTCGCCGAGCAGATGGGGGTCCTCGCCGAAGGTCTCGCCGACCCGGCCCCAGCGCAGGTCGCGGGCGATGCACAGCACGGGCGAGAAGGTCCAGTGCACGCCGGTGGTGGAGACCTCGACGGCGGTGGCGCGGGCGACGCGTTCGACGAGGAGCGGGTCCCAGGAGGCGGCCATGGCCAACTGGGTGGGGTAGATGGTGGCGCCCGCCCAGAAGGAGTGGCCGTGGATGCAGTCCTCGCCGACGAGCAGCGGGATGCCGAGCCGGCTGGCCGCGGCCAGGTCCATGGCCTGGCCGATCCGCTCGGGGGCGGCGTGCAGGATCGAGCCGACGTGCAGGTCCTCCACCAGGTGGGTGACGCCGTCCTTCGCGTCGAGCTGGAGCATCTGCCCGACCTTCTCCGGGAGCGTCATGCGGGGCAGCAGGTCGTCGATCCGGTCCTCGACGGGCAGCGCGGGGTCGCGGTAGGGCGGAACAGTCACAGGTCATTCCCGTTCGTGAGGGGCTCGTCTTGGTGAGGGGGGCCGTCCTGGTGAGGGGGGCCGGCTTCTCGGACGACCGCCAGGCCGCCCGCCGGGACGGTGAGCGTGCCGCTCGCCCGGGCGCCGGACAGCAGGTCGACGCCGGTGGCGGCCACCCGCGCGGGGTGCCCGGTGTGGTTGATCGCGAAGAGCCAGGAACCGCCGCCGGCGGCGGTTCTGCGGGTGACCTCCACCCCGCCCCCGGCACCGGGGACCGGTGGTGCGCAGCCCGCCTCCGCCGCCCAGCGCGGGAGGAGGAGCCGGAGCGCGTCGTCGTCGGGGCGGGTGGCCAGGTAGCGGGTGGTGGCGCGGCGCAGGACGGCGGGGCCGCCCGCGGCCGGCCCGTCGGCGAAGCGGCTCTCCACCGCGGTGCCGGCGTCGGGGATCACCCGCTCGGCCCAGAGCCGGCCGGTCGAGCCGTCGTCCAGCCGGACGGTCCCGCCGGCGGCGAGCGGCAGGTGCTCGTCGACGCGCAGCCCGAGCAGCTCGCGCAGCGCCCCCGGGTAGGGCCCGGGGTGGATCCGGTCGTCGGCGTCGACCAGGCCGCTGAAGGGGCCGACGACCAGGTGCCCGCCGCCGGCGGCGTACTCCGCGAGGGCGCGGGCCGTGTCGGTGGAGACGGCGTAGAGCGAGGGCACCAGGAGCAGCCGCTGCCTCCCGGGGGCCGCCACCACGTCGCAGGGGAGACCGGCGGTCCACAGCGCGCGGTGCCAGGCGCGGAACACCTCGTGGTAGGTCAGGTCGGCGCTCGGCCGGTAGGGGAGTTCCAGGGCCCACATCGCCTCGTAGTCGAGGAGCAGGGCGATCTCGGCGGGCTCGCAGGTGGAGCCGGCGAGCTCGGCGAGTCGGGCCACGGTGGCGCCGAGGGCCGTGACCTCCCGCCAGATCCTGGTGTCCACTCCCCCGTGTGGGACCATCGCCGAGTGCCACTTCTCCGGCCCGTGGGCGGACTGCCGCCACTGGAAGAACATGGCGCCGTCCGCGCCGCGGGCCAGGTGGGCGAGGCTGTTGCGGGCCATCTCGCCCGGCTCCTTGGCGAGGTTGCGGCCCTGCCACTGCACCGCGGACGTGGAGTGCTCCATCAGCAGCCAGGGCCGCCCGCCGGCCAGGCCGCGTGCCAGGTCGGCGGCCAGCGCGAGGTCGGCGTCCCGGTGCGGGTCCTCGCCGATCAGGTAGTGGTCGTTGGAGACCAGGTCGACGTCCTCGGACCAGCGCCAGTAGTCGGCCCAACGGAGGCTGCCGGTCATGAAGTTGGTGGTGACGGGGCGGCCCGGCGAGTGGGCGTGCAGGATGTCGCGCTCGGCGCGGAAGCAGGCCCGGTGCTCGGCGTCGCCGAAGCGGTAGAAGTCCAGGCGGAGCCCCGGCGGCAGGCCGCTGGTGCTGACACGGGGCGGGATCACCTGCTCCCAGTCGCTGTAGCGCATGCCCCAGACGGCGGTGCCCCAGCGGTCGTTGAGGGCGTCGAGGTCGTCCCCGTAGGTGGCCCGCAGCCAGTCGCGGAAGGCGGCGGCCGACGTGTCGCACCAGCAGTGGGCGTTGCCGTTGCCGTACTCGTTGTTGACGTGCCACATCACCACGGCCGGGTGCTCGCCGTACCGTTCGGCCAGCCGGCGGGTGATCAGCGCGGCGCGTTCCCGGTAGGCCGGGGACGACGGGCAGTACGCCTGCCGGGCGCCGGGGGCCAGGGTGCGCCCGTCCGCGGTGACGGGCAGCGACTCCGGGTGGGCGTGCGAGAACCAGAGCGGCGGCGCGGCGGTCGGGGTGGCCAGGTCGACGGCGACGCCCGCCTCGTGGAGCAGCTCCACGACCTCGTCGAGGCCGGTGAAGTCGAAGGCGTCGGGCCGGGGTTCCAGCCAGGACCAGGCGAAGACGCCGAGGGACACCAGGTTGACCCCGGCCTCGCGCATCAGCCGGACGTCCTCGCGCCAGGTCGCCCTGTCCCACTGCTCGGGGTTGTAGTCGGCGCCGTAGGCCGGGCGGGGGATGCGGCCCCAGCCCGGTGGCGGCTGGTCGGGTCGCGGCATGCGCGGGCTCCTGGGTCTCGGCTCTGGTTTCGAGGCTGCGGTGCGTGCTCAGGGGGTGTGCCGGTGGGTGCGGATCTCCTCAGGCCAGGCCAGCCGGATGCCCAACGTGTCGCTGAGCAGCCGCTGGTAGTCGGCCAGCCGCGCCGCGTCGGAGCGGACCTTCCGCGGCGGCAGGTCGTGGGCCAGGCAGAAGCTGGCGAGCGCCCCGACGGCCTCGCCGATCCCCCACTCCACGGGGTGCAGCCGGTAGCAGCCGTTGGTGATGTGGGTGGTGCCGATGTTCTTGTTCGCCGGCAGCAGGTTGTCGACGCGAACCGGGATGAGCGCGCCCAGCGGGACCTGGAACGGGTAGGCCTCGATGTCGATGTAGGTACGCCCCGCGGTGCTCGGGTGCAGGTCGATGCGGTAGCTGCCAAGACCGACGCTGTCGGCGAAGACCTCGCTGCCCGCGCCCGCCGGGCGCGCCTGGACGCCCACGTGCTGCTCGAGCACCGTGAACTCGGCGACGATCCGCCGGGATTCGCGGATGTACGGCGCCTTGGCAAGACCGTCGGCGGTGCCGGTCACGTCGGGGCGGAGCCGGAGGCCCGGATAGCCCGTGCCGCCGTCCGGCCGGGGGGCCTCGGTCTGCATCCAGTGCAGGAACGACAGGGACAGGTCACGGGCACCCGCCAGCGCGGCCCGCCGCGCGGCCTCGTCCACGCCGAGCAACGGCGCCTGCCAGTAGTCGATCTGCGGCCAGTTCACCATCGTCACGTCGGAGTCGAAGGCGCCCTCGGTGAACTGCTCCCGGGCCAGCACCCGGCGGAAACGCCACAGGTCGAAGTGCTCGCCCGCCCCGGCGTCCATCAGCTTCCACGTGCGGTGCCGCAGGCTGATCGGGTGCACGTCGGTCCAGGAGAGCTGCGGCCCCGGCCAGAACGGCGCGGTGGCGGTCCTCCAGTGCTCGTACCCGGCGGGCCGGTCGACGACGTGCTCCTCGCCAGGGCGGTACTCGAGCGCGAAGCACCAGGACACGGCCTGCTGGTCGAGCGGATCGGCGACCGCGGGGGCGTGCGGCTCGCCGGTCTCCGACTGCCCCTCGGCACCGATGACGTGCTCCACGCCGGCGAGTTCCAACAGGTCGCCCAACTCGGTGGCGTCCACGACATAGCCGGCCGACACGGTGGTCGACTCGCCGGTGCGGAGGCTCCGCACCGTGACGGCCTCGATCTCGTCGCCACGGCTGTGGGCGGCCACCGGCTCGTGGCCGGTCAGCACGGTGACGGCGCCCGACGCCCGCCACGGGGCGAGGAGTTCGTCGATGACGGCGGCCGCCACCCGCGGCTCGTGGCACATCCGGCTGACCACGCCGAGGCCGGGATCGAGCCGCGGATCGGCCGCGGCGGCCGGCGTGAGCGGATAGGTGCGCCGGTAGTGGTCGCGCACCAGATGGCGGAGGCGCGCGTAACCGGGCGGGGCGGCGGGCCCCTCGATCCACGGATGCTCGTCCGGGGGCACGGCCTGCGCGGTGAGCTGCCCGCCGAGCCAGTCGGTGACCTCGGTGAGCACCACGGAACGGCCAAGGCGCGCGGCGGTCAACGCCGCCGCGACACCACCGAGCCCACCGCCGACGATCAACACATCGGTCCGTATATCGCCCATGTCTGGGTGTCGTTCCTTCCTGGGAGGGGTTCAGGCGGACGCTCCGGGGCCGCGCCCCGTAGGGGCGCGGGGAACTGCGCGATCAACCACGACGGCGCCGCAGCGAAACGCGGCCCGCCGCGGCACTTCCCACGAAGCGGCCCGGCCGAGCGCTAGCGACCCGGCACCGCCACCGTCGTTCCGGCGCTGACAGAACACGGCACGAGCAGGCTTTCCACGCGCCGCCCCGGCGCGTCCAGCATCGCGATGAGCCGGTCCACGGCGATCCGGCCGATCTCGATCCGCGGGATCTCCAGCGACTCCCACCGGCCCTCGGGCTGGTCCCACGCCCCTTCGAGCACGGCGACCGACAGGTCGTCAGGAACCCGCAGGCCACGCGCCGCCAGGCGCGCCCGCAGCGCGTCGGCGAGCCGCACGCTCTCCGCGACGACCGCCGTCTCGCATCCGGTGACGAGCCGGTCGAGCCATTCCTCCGACAGCTCTGGCTCGCCGCGGAAACCCGGGGAGTCGTCGGTGAGCCCGAGTTCGCGCACCGCCCGGGCGTAGCCCCGCCGTCGGTCGGTGTACGGCTCCATCTCCTTGTCCTCGCGCAGGTAGCCGAACCTGCGGTGGCCGAGGCCGGCGAGCTTGCCGACGATGTCGGCGGTGACGGTCTCGTAGTCGGGGATGACGCACGGGATGTCGGCGCCCGGCACCTCGCGGCGGCCGATGTGGATGAACGGGTAGCCGTCGAACCAGAGCCTGGACAGCTCGGCGCGGTCCGTCGACACCCCGAGCAGCACGCTGCCGTCGGCCAGGCCGAGCCGGTTGGTGCCGTCGCGGAACACCATGCGACGGCCGTCGCCGCCGGCCCCGGTGGAGGTGAAGAGCACCAGGTCGAAGCCGGTCTCCTCGGCCCGCTCCTCGATGCCGAGGAGGAAGTCGAAGTAGAAGTCCTCGCGGGCGTGCGGGAACACGGCCTCGAAGGTGTGCACGCCGAGCAGGTTGGTGCGCTTCTTGCGCATCGCGCGGGCCGCCGGGTTGGCCACGTAACCGAGTTCCCTGACCGCGTCGAAGATCCGCCGGCGGGTCTCCTCGGAGATCCGCGCGCTTTCGGCGTCGCCGCTGACCACTCTGGAGACCGCCGACTGGGATACCCCGGCGAGGCGGGCCACGTCGGCCTGGTTGGGAGCGCGGTCACGTCGCCTGACGGTCACCTGGCGCTCTCCTGTCGCGCCACGCCCGCACCGCGGCGGGCCGCGGCCGCCGCCGCGAACGTGGTGTCCGCCAGTTCGCCGGCCCGACCCTTCTGGTGCAGCCAGCAGTGCGCCCAGTGGCCGTCGCCGAGCTCGGTGCGCGGCGGCGCCTCGGTGCGGCACTCGGCCATCGCGAACGGGCAGCGCGGATGGAAGCGGCAGCCGTCCGGTGGGTCGATCAGGCTGGGCGGCTCGCCCAACTGGTCGGCGTCACTGAACAGTTCGTCGCGCCCGGCGCCGCGCTCCGGATCGGGCGAGGACTCGACGAGCAGCTTGGTGTACGGGTGTTGGGGCGTGGCGATCAGCCTCTCGCGGGGGCCGGACTCGACCATGCGCCCCGCGTACATCACCGCGATATCGTCGCACAGGTAGCGGGCGCTCGCGATGTCGTGCGTGATGTAGAGCAGCGCGAGGCCCTCGTCGGCGCGCAGCCGGTGCAGCAGGTTCAGCATGTCGAGCCGGATCGACACGTCGAGCATGGAGATCGGTTCGTCGCCCAGCAGCACCTTGGGGCGTACGGCCAGGGCGCGGGCGATCACCACGCGTTGGCGCTGGCCGCCCGACAGCTCGTGCGGGAACTTCTCGGCGACCTCGGCGGCCGGCGACAGGCTCACCCGCTCCAGCAGTTCGACGATGCGGCGCCGCCGCCCGGCCCGGTCCAGGTCTGGCTCGTGCAGCCGCAGCGTGCGGTCCAGGGTGTAGCGGACCCGGTGCAGCGGGTTCAGCGAGCCGAAGGGGTCCTGGAAGATGAGCTGTACCTCGGCGTGGTAGGCGCGGGCGGCCCGCCGGCCGCGCCGCAACGGCTTGCCGCGCAGCAGGATCTCGCCCTCGGTCGGCGGGTGGAACCTGGCGAGCAGCCTGGCCAGCGTGGTCTTGCCGCTGCCGCTCTCGCCGACCAGGGCGAGGACGCCGCCCGGCCGCAGCGCCACGCTGGCCTCCTCCACGGCCCGCACGACCCTGGCGCGGCCGGCCGCGCCGCGCACGGTGAAGTGTTTGGAGACGTTCCTGGCCTCCAGCACATAGGTGTCGTCGCTCACGGCTGTTCGCCTCCTGGCTGGTCTCTCGTCGACGGGGCCTGTGGTGACGGATGGAGCAGGCACGCGACCTGACGATCCGGGTCGTCGGCCGCCGGCACCAGCGGCGGCAGGTGGGTGTCGCAGCCCGAGGTGCGCTGGGCGCAGCGCGGGTGGAAGGGGCAGCCGGGGGGCGGGTCGCGCAGGTCGGGCGGGCTGCCAGGGATCCCGGTGAGCGTGGTCAACGGGGCCCGCAGCGGCGGGAAGGAGGCCCGCAGCCCTCGGGTGTAGGGGTGCTTGGGGTCGGCGTAGAGGGCGGCCGAGCTGCCCACCTCGATGATCCGCCCGGCGTACATGATGGCGATGCGGTCGGCGAGTTCGAGCAGCAGCGACAGGTCGTGGGTCACGAAGACCACCGCGAAGTCGAGTTCGGCGCGCAGCCGCAGCACCTGGGCGAGGATCTGCCGCTGCATCACCACGTCGACGGCGGTGGTCGGTTCGTCCATCACGACGAGCTCCGGGCCGCAGGCGAGGGCGAGCGCGATGGCCGCCCGCTGGCGCATGCCGCCGGACAGCTGGTGCGGGTAGTCGCGGACCCGGTCGGCGGAGATGCCGACGAGGGTGAGCAGTTCGGCGGCCCTGGCCCAGGCGAGTTTCCTGGTGAGCGTGCGGTCGTGCGCCCGCAGCACGTCGGCGAACTGGGCGCCGAGCCGCATCACCGGGTTGAGCGCGTCCATCGCGGACTGCATCACGATGGAGAGCGACGTCCACCGGTAGCGACGCAGCCGCTTGGCGTCCAGGGTGACGAGGTCGACGGGCGGGGCACCGTCGCGGCCGTGGAAGAGGATCTGCCCCGCGGTGGTCACCGCGGGCGGGCGCTGGAGCCGGGTGAGCGCCGTGATCAGGGTGGACTTGCCTGAGCCCGACTCGCCGGCCACGCCCAGGATCTCGCCGCGGCGCAGCGTGAAGGTGACGTCCACGCAGGCGCGTACCGGGGACTGCCCGGTGGCGTACTCCACGGTGAGGCCGCGCACGTCGAGGACGGTTCCGGCGGCGGCGGGGGCGCCGGGCGGGCGCCGTTGTTGTTCTGTGGGTGCGGTCATCACGCCTCGCCTCCGTTGAGCCTGGCGGTCTGCTGGAGCTTCCTGGCCCGCCGGACGGTCGTCGAACGGGCGGCCCGCAGCTTGGGGTTGGCCAGCTCGTCCATGCCGAAGTTCACCAGCGAGGCGGCGGTGCCGATCAGCGCGATGCAGAGACCGGGCGGCACGAACCACCACCACAGCCCGCGCAGCACGGCGCTCTGGTCCTGGGCCGACTGGATCATGGTTCCCCAACTGACCACCGAGGCGTCGGAGATGCCGAGGAACGCGAGTCCCGCCTCGGCCAGCACGGCGCCGATCATCGCGTGCAGGAACATCGAGGCGATGAGACCGGTCAGGTGCGGCAGCACCTCGAAGAAGATCAGCCGGTGGCTGCGCTCGCCGACCATCCGCATGGCCCGGACGAAGTCCCGGCTGCTGACGCTCAGCGCCTGGGCGCGCAGGGTGCGGGCCGCGCCCGACCAGCCGAACACCCCGATGACCAGGGCGATCACCCACAGCCCCGTGCCGCGCAGATAGCCGGCCACGATGAGGATGAGCGGCAGCACCGGCATCACCAGGAAGAGGTTGGTCACGAAGTTCAGGGCGGTGTCGATCCGGCCGCCGAAGTAGCCGGCGGGCACCCCGACCAGGACGGCGAGCGCGGTGCCGATGGTGGCGGCCAGCAGGCCGACCGACATCGAGGCGCGGGTGCCCTCGATCACCTGGCCGAGCACGTCCTGCCCGAACTGGTTGGTGCCCAACAGGTGGGCTCCGCTGGGTGGTTGGGAGATGGCGGAGATGTCGTTGGCCTGCGGGTCGACGCCGAGCACGTGCCGGACAAGCCAGGGTCCGAAGAGCGCGAGGAAGGCGAAGAAGCCGAGCACGGACAGGCCGGTGATGACCTTCCAACTGCGGAGGAACTCAAGCCGCACGGCGTCTCACCCCTGGTCCCTGATGCGCGGGTCGAGCAGGACGTAGACGGTGTCGGCCAGCAGGTTGGCCAGCAGCACGGTGAGGGTGATCATGAAGAACACGCCCTGCATCACCGGGTAGTCGCGTTGTTGGAGCGCGGAGTACATGAGGTAGCCGATGCCTGGATAGCTGAAGACGATCTCGGTGAGCAGCGCGCCGCCCACGACGTGCCCGAGGGCGAGGGCGAACCCGGTGAAGTTCGGCAGCAGCGCGTTGCGGGCGGCGTACCGCAGCAACACCCGCCGGGTGGAGAGGCCCTTGGCGTGCGCCAGCAGGACGTAGTCCTCGCGGACCGTGGTCACCGTCATGTTCCGCATGCCGAGCAGCCAGCCGCCGAACGCCGAGAACACGATGGTCGCGGCGGGCAGCGCGCCGTACTGCAACACGCTGAGCAGGAACGGCAGGTTCGGGCCGATGACCAGGTCGGGGTCGTAGCCGCCGGAGAGCGGGAACCACCCGAGCAGGAAGCTGAAGACCCACAGGCCGAGCAGCGCCATCCAGAAGTACGGGATCGCGGAGACGAAGGTGGTCAGCGGGGAGACGATGGTGTCGAAGCGGGTGCCGGCCCGCCAGCCGGCGACCGCGCCGAGGCCGGTGCCGAGCACGAACGCGATCACCGTGGTCGTGCCGACCAGCAGCAGCGTCCAGGGCAGCCCCTGCCAGAGCAGGTCGCCGACCGGGGTGGGGAAGTAGGTGACCGAGGTGCCGAGGTCGAAGTTGGCGAGCTGCCGCAGGTAGTCGAGGTACTGCTGGCCGATGTTGGCGCTGGGGTCGCCGAACAGGCGTTGGATGGCCGCCAGTTGGTGCTGGTCCACCTGCTGGCCGCTGACCTGCTGCAACTGCGCGACGACCGCCGCCGAGGGGTCTCCCGGCATCAGGCGCGGCAGGAAGAAGTTCAGCGTGATCGCCGCCCAGGCGGCGGCCAGGTAGAAGCCCGTCCGGCGGGCCAGGAAGGTCCAGCGGGAGGCCGAGCGAGAGGCCGTCCGCGCCCGGCCGGACTTCTCGGCCGGGGCGCTCGGTTCGACGGTGGCCGTTGCCGCGCTCAACTCCGGGCCCGCTTCAGGTCGCGCAGGACGAGAGCGATGTCGGGGCCGAGCGCGGTGGTCGGCACGGCGGTGAACTGCTCGGGCGTGGGCCAGCCGCTCCAGCGCGAGGCGTTGATGGCCACGAACCAGTAGCTGTTGTAGATCGGCGAGTAGGGCACCTGCTCGGCGACGACCCGCTGCATGCCGTGGGTGGCGGCCAGCAGCGTCTCTTCGTCGTCGGAGCCGGTGAGCTGGGCCACCAGCTCGTCGGTCTCCTCGTCGTTCCAGCGGCCGAAGTTGGTGGCGGCCTTCTCGCCGAGGGGCTGGGCGGCCTGGCTGGCGAGCGCGCGGTAGACCCCGGCGGGACCGGCGCCGCCCGTGGTGCTGATGGTGAGGTCGAAGTCGCCGCGCTGCTGCTGCTCCCAGAGGTTCGCGCCGGGCGCGCCGACCGGCTCGACCGTCAGGCCGAGCGTGTCCTGCCAGCTCCTGATCATGATGTTGGCGTACGCGTCCCAGCCGTAGTCCTGGTTGAACGACAGGGTGGGGACATACGTCTCGCCGTCCTTGACGAGCTTGCCGTCGCTGACGGTGTAGCCGCTCGCGGCCAGCTCCTCCAGGGCGCCGGCGGCGTCCACCTCCTGCACCTGGCCCTGGTACTCCGGCAGGAGCACGTCGTGGTAGATCTCGTCGACAAGACCGGTGGGCCCTGCCTCGGTGCCGGGGCGCTGGAGGGTGGCCACGATCTCGGTCCGCGGGATCGTCATGGCCAGCGCCCGCCGCAGGTTGACGTCGTCGAAGGGGGCCCTGGCGGTGTTGTAGAACATCGAGTACGCGCCGCCGGTGGCGTACTGCTGGTAGAGGTGGTTCCGCGGGTCCTCGGCGATGTACTCGTTCTCGGCGTCGGCCCAGGCGATGGGCGCCCAGTCGACGTCGCCGCGCAGCAGCTGGGCCTTCACCGCGTCCCCGTTGGTGGGGATGATCTTGAGCTGCTTCAACTCGAAGCTGCCGCCCCAGTAGTCGGTGCGCGCGGCGAGCGTGACCTGCTGGGCGGAGAACCGTTCGAGCGTGAAGGGGCCGGTGCCTATCGGGTCCGGGTTGGTCCAGGCGTTCAGGTCCTGGTCGGCCCAGAGGTGCGCCGGCACGATGAACGTGCCGGACCCGGCGAACTGGTTGAGCTCGCTGAAGGCGGGCGTGTCGAAGGTGACCGCCACCGTGCGGTCGTCCACCTTCTCGACCGCCGTGTAGGTGACGCCGCCGATGTTGAAGGAGGGGTCGCTCAGCGGCACCTGGAGCGAGTACACGACGTCGTCCGCGGTCATCGGGGTGCCGTCGGAGAACGTGACGTCGTCGCGGAGGGTGATCGTCAGGGTGGTGCCGGCCTCGTCGAAGGTCAGGTCCTCCGCCAGCCACGGCTTGACCGCGGCGCCGTCGCTGTAGTCGATCCTGGCCAGGTTCTCGTAGACCAGCCCGGCGTCCGGCGCCTTCTGCGTCGAGGGGCCGTACAGGTTGTAGTTGCGGATGAAGGTCGTCCCACCGTCGGTCTTGCCCAACACCAGGGTGTCGGTGCCGCCCGATCCGGCCGACCGGGTGCCGGCACTGCACGCGCTCGCCGCGAACGCGGCGGCGATGCCGACCGCACCACGCAGCACGGTTCTCCTGTCTGGCATGGCTGTGCTCTCCTTGCTCCTCGCGGACGAGGCAAAGCGGTGGCAGGGGTGCTCATACGTATGAGCAAGAGGCTCGCCTCCTGCCGCGTTGCACTGCTTCTACGTATGAGCATGGAAGGTACGCACGCCGGGAGTTGGGGTCAACGGAGTGCGCGAAGGTTTTTTTCGGGAACATGTCCGATCTGCGTCCGACAGGTGCCGGCACCGGCGTCGCCCCCTCGCCGCGGGAGGCGCGGCGGGCCGCCCGAGCCGCCGGTGCGGGACGCTCGTAGGACGGGCTCGTAGGACGGCTCGCGGGACGGCTCGTGGGAACCCGATGCCGGAACGGACCGACTACCGATGCGGAGGGGTCGTCCCTCCCCGCACGTGGTCGTTCAGAGAACGGTGGGTTCCGATGTCAGACGCCGCGAGACCGCCCGCACCCTCCCCCGAACGGCCGGGAGGCGCACGGCGCTTCGACTGGCGCGGGCTGGGGGCGGACGCTCGGGCCGCGGTGCCCGACGCCAGCCTGG
Organism: Streptomyces mayteni; assembly: GCF_054783955.1. Lineage (NCBI taxonomy): Bacteria > Bacillati > Actinomycetota > Actinomycetes > Kitasatosporales > Streptomycetaceae > Streptomyces > Streptomyces mayteni. The sequence continues at coordinate 20,434 of NZ_BAAGPR010000017.1, forward strand.
CGCTGGTGATCACCGGCCTCGTCTTCTGGTGGCTGTGGGCCCGGGTCGAGAACGGCACCTCGCCCAGCATCCAGATGATGCCGCCCTTCGAGGACGCGTCCGAGTACTGGTGGTACTGGCTGTGCCAGGCCTTCGGCTGGTCGGCGCTGCTGTGGGCGTACGTCACGGTCGTCTTCGGGCTGCTCAGGTCGGGGCCGCGCCCGCCCTGGCGCTGGATGGCGGCGGCCCGGGTGGAGAAGTGGCACCGCACCACCAGCCTCACCACGATCGGGCTGATGTTCCTGCACATGGCGACGTTCTTCGGCGCCGAGCTCCAGACCAACTTCGAGAACCAGCCGATGGGCGAGCTGGTGCGGGTGACCCTGGTCAAGGTGTTCGTGCCCGGCGGCTACGCCACCGGCACCGGCCGGATCGCCATCCTCCTCGGCCTGCTCGCCTTCTATCTGGCGATCGTCCTCGGGCTGGCCTTCTACGTGCGCCAGACCACCGGCTCCCGGCTGTGGCGCGCGCTGCACCGGTTCATCATCGTCGTCTACGTGCTCAGCGCCTGGCACACCCTGCTCTACGGCACCAACGTCTGGTTCGAGGGCTCCTTCCGCACCCTGGTGTGGGCGCTCCAGATGCCGCTCGCCGGGCTGCTGCTGCTCCGACTGCTGGCACCGGCCCGACCCAGCGAGCGGCTCCGGCTGCGCGGGCCACGCCGCGAGTCGCGCCCGCTGCCGCTGACCGCGCGGCTGGCCGGCCGGCTCGCGGCGGTGGCCACCGTCGCCGGCCTGGCGGTCGTCGTCATCTCGGGGGCGGACGGCGGCCGTTCCGACCACGGCCACTCGGCGGGACCGTGGCCGGAACAGTGGGTCATCTGGACCGGGCTGCTGGCCCTGACCCTCGTCCTGGTCACCGTCGTCCACCGCCTGCGCCCCGCGCGCCAGCCGCGCGCCCACGGCCGGGGCCCCGAGAGCGACGAGGGCGACGAGGGCGACGACCTGGACCCCGAGCAGCCCCGAGCCGCCGGCTGACGGCGGCCGGGACCACCGGGATCAGGTGTACTTCCAGACCCACACGCCCTGTTGGCTCCGGCTGTTCTGCACCAGCGTCCATGCCGCACGGTGTGGCTGGTCGGACAGCGACAGCTGTATGGTGTCGCCCCCGCTGGGGAGCGGCAGTCGGAGAACCTGGTCGCCAACGGCGTGGGTGATGCTGACGCCGGTTCGTGTACGGCCGCCAGGCGAGGTGATCTGTTTCCTTCTCCGTGACGCGACGCAACAACCTCCGCCCAAGCAGGGGATGGTTCTCGTTTCGGGGTGGTTGACCTGTGGGCGATGCCCACAGGCGAATCGGCGCGATGTTCGCCGACGCCCTGCCGATCCTGGTCGACGGCGCGTTGGACCAACTCCTTCGACGTTCACGAACAGCTCGGCAGGGCCTCGAGCAGCGTCATGTGTCGTGGTCCGCGCCGGGGTTTCGGCCGGTGTGCTCCGGGGGGACTCGTGCCTCCACCTGTTGGGCGAAGGCGAGCCAGGAGTGCGCGCAGTGCCGCGCGACCGCCGCCACCAGCTTGACGCAGTGGGTGGGCACGTTCTCCGCGAAGCGGCGCCGGGCCTCGGGGGACAGCGTGTGGGCGTCCATCAGGCGGAGCATCGCGCGACCCAACTCGGAGAACCGCAGCGACGGGTCGCGTTTGAGCTTCGCCAGCGAGCTGACGCCCTCGGCGATGGCCGGGGGCGGCTTCCTCGGGGGGCCGGCGCGCCGCGTGGCGGTGCGGGACCCGGCGGGGCGCAGCCCCGGCGGCACCGGGTCCTGCCCGGAGGCCAGCCTGCGCCGCACGTCGTGGGCGGTGCCGACGGAGATGTCCGCCTCGCGGGCGATCTCCCGGATGCTGGCCTCGGGCCGCTCCCGCAGCAGCCGGCTCGCCGCGAGCCGCCCCTCCGCCGCGTTCAGCGGCCTGGTCCTTCCGTCACGGCCGACGCGCTCCCCGGGTGCCGGGACCTCTCCCGCCGACCGCCGGCGGAGCGCCGCCACCGTCTTGGCGGAGAGGCCGGTCACGTGGCCGACGGCCCGGTCGGACCACTCGGGGTGCGAGCCCACGATCCTGCCGGCCGCCGCGGTGCGGTCGGCCAGGGACAGCGGCAGGCCGTGCACGGCGTTCAACCTGACCGACATCGCGAACAGATCGCGCTCGCCGCACTCCAGCAGCCGCGCGTGGATCGCCTGCTGTCCTCGGTGCACGGCGGCGTGGACGCGATGCGCGCCGTCGATCACCCGCATCGTGGCCCGATGGACGAGGATCGGCGGCACGGTGCTCTCCGACGCGGCCAGGACCCGCACATGCTCGGGATCCACCCCGGCGAGGCGCGGGGAGTCCGACAGCCGCAACTCCGAGACCGGCACCAGGACCACCGGGATCTCTTCCACCGGCTGCCCCGAGAGCAGCAGCACCTGCCCCCTGGGAGCGCTCGACGCGGCGTGCACACCGCGCCGAACGCGTACTGCCATTTCCATAGTTCTTCGCCCCCCGGCTCCTTGACACCACTTCAGACACAGGGCCCACCCCTTCGCCAGTCTCACCGACGACCCGACGAAGAGTCAACACAGTGTCGAGAGATCGATGGAGTGTCGACTGACCGACGGTTTGCCGACCCGCCGTCGAGCACGTGCCGTCGGGCCGTAACGTTGCGGGTATGGATCAGCAGGACTTCAGCGATGGCACGCCGGCCGCGGGAACACACCCGGAACCCCGCGTTCTGTGGGGGGACATGCGGAAGACGGCCCTGCTCGACGCGGCGGAGGAGTTGCTCAGGCACAAGGAGCCCGACGCGATCAGCATCGAGGCCATAGCCAGGGCGGCGGGGCTGTCGCGCTCCTCGGTGTACTTCTACTTCGACAACAAGAACGCCATCATCGCCACCCTCATAGGCCGCGCCGTGAACCGGATGATGGCGACCTTCGGCGAGGAGCTGGCGAAGGCGGGGGAGGCCAGCCTCGACACGACGCTGGCCCGGATCCTCAAGGCGCTGGTCGGCTTCTGGCACGAGCTGGGGTTCCTCTACCGGATCGGCGACGCGCTCGTCGGCAGCGATCCCGACGTCCGCCTGATCTGGGACGACGCGTTCGCCCGCTGCGCCCAGATGCTGGTCGACATCGTGCGCCGCGACCGGGCCGCCGGCTTCGAGGTCGCGGCCCTTCCGGAGACGGACTACGAGCGCGCGCTGGCCCTCTCCCACATGGCCAACCGCAACATCTTCCTGCTCTTCACCCGGGAGCACACCGACGCCGAGGAGGACGAACTGATCGACATCCTCACGTTCCTCGCCCTCCGCGGCCTCGGCTACCCGGCGTCCTCGTAGCGCTTCGTCAGGTGGGGGGCGCGGCCGGCGCTCGGCCGTCAGTCGGGCAGGTTCCCGTCGCCGCCGTGGTTGGCCACCATCCGGCGCAGCACGTTGACGGTGGTGACGAAGTCGGCCTCCGTCACGCCCTCGTGCGTCCGGTGATGGATTCGCCGGTTCCGCTCCCCCGCCCGCCGCCGCCCGGCCTCGCCGTCCTCGGTGAGCCGCATTCCGCCGGTGGCCTCCTCCGTCAGCCAGCCGCGTGCGACGAGGTCGTCGTAGACGGCGTCGAAGTCCGTCGCCCGGTCGTCGTACGCCGCCAGCCGCTCGGTCAGCGCCGCACGCGTCCAGCGACCCGGCTCCCCCGCGGCGTGGTTGAGCGTCCACCAGTGCGGCTGGGTCAGCCCCTCGACCGCCAGCGCCTCCCGAAGGGCCCCGACCACGAGCCGGTGCGCCGCGCCGCTCCACCAGCCGATGGGTTGCGCGGCCAGCTCCTCCACCGGGTACTCCCTGATCACGGACATGTTCGGTGCCACCTTCTCTCGTTCTCTCGCCCGCCATGGAACGCCTCGACCCTAGGAGTTCAAGCATGATTGAGGTCAACCGCCGCTAGGCCGTTGCCGGCGCGCCCCGGCCCGGGGTCAACAGCGCCGTCTCGCCACGGGAGATGTCGGGCCGCACGGCCTCGGTGCCGCCCTCGCGCCGGAAGACGACGATCTCGCCCGCCGTGAGCGAGGCGGTGCGGCGGGCCGCCTCGGCGCCGAGCACGCGGCCCGCCGCCTCGGCGAACCGCGCGTCGAGCGCCAGGACCACGTCCGCCGTGGACCAGAAGACGGAACGGCGTGGGGCGCCCCGGCTGACGTGCACGACGGTTCGCCAGCGGCCGTCGGCCAACCGGGCCGGCGGCGGGCGGCGTTGGTCGCACACCAGGGCCTGCGGGCCGCCCGCCACGCTCGGCGGCGCCGGCGGATCGGCCGGCCAGCCGACCACGTCGTCGGTGACGGTCAACCGGTCGCCGGCCGCCCGCGCGATCGCCGGCCACTGCTCGGGCACCCGGGTGGCCGCGGTGACCCGGGCGCCGAGGGCCAGCAGCCGGAGCGCGATGAGCCGGCCGAACAGCGACTCGCCGAGCACGCAGATCCGGGTTCCCGCCGGGCCGGGCGCCGGCAGGGTGACGGGCCGGCCGACCGGGTCGGTGCCGAGGTGGACCCCCACGCGCAGGGGCGTGAGGCGGAACGAGGGGCCGGTGTCGTCACGCCAGTCGACGGCGGGCAGGCCGGCCGGCTCCGGCGGGATGTCGGGGATGGTCATGGCGCTCCTTCAGCGTCCGGCGCGGGCCGGCCCCGCGAGACCCGCCACGGCCACGAGCGACCGCACGGGATGGGCGAGGGGCAGGGTGGCCAGCAGGCCGGCGCCCTGGTCGGGCACCAACTCGCCGACCAGGCCGGCGCGTTGCAGCCGTTCGCGTTCGGCCACGGCGTCCCGGTCCACGCCGCTGACCACCCGAACCGCCGTCCTGAGCCGGATGGCTGGCCCTTCCCTGGTGACGGTGGCCGCCGTGACGACCCGTTCCGCGGCGCGGCCGGCCAGGCCGGTCAGCAGCCGGCCCCAGTCGTCCTGGCCGTGGACGCGGGCCGTGACGGTGCAGTGGGTGGCCGCGCCGCCGGTCCAACCGCCGGCCAGGGCACGCCCTTCGGCCGAGACGTCGCCGGTTCCCCGCAGCACGGCGCGCACCTCGGCCGCGCCCAACGGGGTGCTCGCGGCGCCGAGGGGGGTCAGCCGGGCCGCGAGCCTGGCGGTGGCCGCCGCGAGGGCCGCGCGGGCGCCGGTCGCCCCGCCGCCGCGCCGGTCCACCGCTTCTGGCGCGGCGAACGGGTCGAAGCGGACCACGAGCCACGACCGGACGGCGATCGGCCGCGCGCCGGCGGGGAGTTGTCGGTAGGCGATGGTGGGCTGGTAGCGGTGGTGGACGTCCCACGGCGGCAGGCCGAACTGCTCGACGACGAGTTGGGCGGCGGCCGGGCGGGCCGGGTCCTCGTCGAGCCAGCGGGCGACGAGCCCGGCGGGCAGCGAGGGCAGGGTGTTCCCCGGGAGTTCGAGGATCGCCGCGAGGCCGCGCCCGTCGGCGATCACGCCGAGGTCGGGGCCGTTGCGGTCGGGCACCTCGATGACGTCGAGGGTGGGCAACAGGGTGCGGACGACGCCGAGATCGTCGGATCCGGCGCCCGCCGCGGCGCGGGGCGTGGCCGGGGAGCTGGTGCGGAACGAGCCGGCTTCCGCCCCGGCGAGGAGCCGCTGGTCGGCCCACCGCCCCCGGAGGCGGAGGAGTGCCCCGGCCGTCACGAGGGCGCCGGCCCCGGCCAGCGCGTAGCCCCAGGGACTCTGGAACGCGGCGCCGGCCACGGCGCCCCCGAGCCCGGCCTCGACGGCGACGAGCCTGGCCCGGCCGATCCGTCGCTGGTCGGCCTTCACGATCGGTCTCCGCTCTCTCCGGTCTCGCCGGTCTCGCCGGTCTCGCCGGTCTCGCCCGCCGCCGTGTCACCGAGCGCGCCTTCGAGCTGCTGCCTGGCCGCCGCCTCCGGATCGAGCACCGGTCCGGTGGGCAGCAGGCCGACGAAACTCCGCGGCACGGACGGCGCCTCGGCGGGCTCGTACCGCAGCCGGCGCACAGCGTCGGAGGACGCGAACGGGTAGGCGACGGCGCTGTCGGTGATCAGCAGGTGGGTGCCGCCGGTGCCGGCCGAGGCGGTGGCCCTGACGAGCGCTCCCGAGCCGGCCGGCAGGTAGATCTCGTCCAACGGCCCGAGGCTGGCCCCTTCCGGCGCGGTCACCGGGGTGAGCCCGGCCGGCTCCGGCATGGCGCCCGGGAGGTGGACGGTGGCGCGCCAGGGCGCGTCGCCCGGCTGGCCGCCGGGCGGGGTGCTCACGCACACAGGCTGGTTCCGCGCGGGTTCCTCGGCGATCGGCAGGGTGTCGGGCCAGGCCGGGTCGCCGGGGGCGGACTCTCCGGAGCGGGGGGCGCGGCCGGCGTCGGTGGCGCTGATCTCGTGGTCGGCGGCCGCCGTGCCGAGCAGGACGTACACCAGCTCGGACACGGAGACCAGGCCGTCCTCCCGCACCAGGTAGAACTGCCGGCCCGCGCCGCCCTCCTGGGTGTGGGCGACGTCGCCGACGGCCGCCTCGAAGGGCAGCCCCGCCGCGGGCGCGCCGTCCGACTCGTCCCGCTCCGGGATGGTGATCGCCGGCGCTTCGGGCACGGTGGCGATGACGTGCGTCGGCAGCGGCACGGCGGTGACCCCCTGGAGGCCGAGCAGGTCACGGACGCCCGGCTCGACGGAGTGGCGGCGCCCCTCGGTGAGCAACCAGAGCTGGCCCTCCTCGGCCTGGACGAGCACGGTGCCGCCTCCGGCCCCCTCGGTGTCGGCGGGCGCGATCCCGGGGACGGAGAGGTACAGCACGGTGCGGGTGGGGTCGCCGCCGGTCTCGGACGGGATGGCGCACAGCGTCCAGTCCTCGGCGGTCAACGCGTCGGCGGCCGGCAGCGCGTCGGGGGCGCCAGGGATGCCGACGGGCAGGCCGCGCGGCGCCTCGTCGAGGGTGGCCTGCCGCACCTCGGTGAGCTCGCCGCCGCCGACCAGGAGCGCGGAGGCGAGGTTCAGGGCGGGGTGCACGGTGCCGTCGTCGACGACGTACCGGTCGCCGCTGTCGCCGACCACGACGGCGCCGGTGGCCGGCAGTCGGGGGCCGCTGCCGCCGCCGAGCCAGCCGGCGATGCCGAAACCGGCGGCGATCAGGACGGCCAGGGCGACGCCGCCGCCCAGGGCACGGTTGAGCCGGCGGCGCGGATCGAGGCGGGCCTCGTCGGCCCCGCGGAGGAGACTGGTGGTGCGGCGGCGGTTCTCGTAGGCGTATGCCTCGGCCTGCTCGCGGGTGGTCGACATCTAACGGGTCCGATTCCGGTGGGTGGCAGGCGGGGTGGGGTGCTCAGGGGCGGCGTCCCCGTCGAGCCAGCGGAGCCCGGGTCCTGCGGGCCTGGCCGGCGTCGGTGGCGGCCGGTCGTGTGCCGGGCTCCGGCCGGCCAGCCAGCCGCGCCGGGCGGCGCGGCGCACGGCGGGGGCGGCGAGCAGGCCGAGCAGGACGGCGAGCAGCACGGCTCCGCTCCAGGCGAGGGCGGTCCGCGCGGTGCGGGACAGCGGTGGCTCGCCGTGCGGGATGGCCTGGACGGCGATGTGCCCCTGGCCGGCGGCCGGTTCCTCGCCCTCACCCCCGCCCTCGCCCTCCCCGCCTGTCTGGCCCGCCAGGTGGGTGAGGGCGCTGAACGGGTCGACGACGCCGGCCCCCGTGCGGTCGCCGCGGCCCCCGCCGAGCGGGTTGGCGGACTCCGTCAGCCGCCCGGCGACCTCCTCGGCCGACAGCTCGGGGAAGCGGGACCGCACCAGGGCCGCGGTGCCCGACACCTGGGCTGCGGCCATGCTGGTGCCGGCCTCCGTCCGGTAGCCGGAGCCGCCGGGCGCGACGACCGCCATCTCCCCGCCGTAGCCGACCAGGTCGACCCACTCGCCCGGGTTGGACGAGTCCATCGGCTGGCCGTCGTCGTCGACCGAGCCGACGGCCAGCACGCCGTCGTAGGCCGCCGGGTACATCCCGCCGTCCGGCACCCCCTGACCGCCCTCGTTGCCGGCCGCCGCGACCACCACGACGTCGGCGGCGACGGCGCGGGCCACCGCGTCCCTGACCGGCTCGTCGTCGGCGGGCCTGGCCAGGGACAGGTTGAGGACGCCGGCGCCCGAGGCCACCGCGTCGTCGATGGCCGCGGCCAGGGTGCGGGGCGTGGCCTGGTCGACGCCGTCGTCGAGCCGGACGGGGTAGACGGTGGCGGCGGGCGCCACCCCGGCCATCAGGTCCGAGCGGCGGGCGGCCACCAGGCCGGCCACGGCGGTGCCGTGGCCGACGCAGTCCTGCACCGGCTCGACGGCGTACCGCTCGAACTCCTCCTCGGTCCGCAGCCCGTCGAACTCCGCGCCGTCCCGCACCTGTCCCGCGAGGTCGGGATGGCTGGCGTCCACGCCGGAGTCGACGACGGCGACGGTGACGCCGGCCCCGGTGGCCAGGTCCCACGCCTGCCGCAGCCCGAGCCGGTCGATCAGCGGGTGCGCCCCGGTGCCGTCCGGCAGCTCCTCCCCCGCCGCCTGGCTCCGGCACGGCTCGGCGACGGCCACCGGCCCGAGGCCGGGGATCAGCGGCTGGCCGGCGACGACACCCAGGGCGAGCACGACCGCCAGCGCACCGCGCCGGAGCCTGGCGCCCTCGCTCCCCGTGCCCGCGGCGCTCCTGCCCGCGGCCCTCATACCTGCGGCCCTCATGCCCGCAGCTCCAACAGCGCCGAGTAGACCTCCCAGACGGCCAACACCAGCGGGACGACGGCCAGCAGCGCCACCGTCTCGAAGACGTCGAACGCCCGCGCGAGGCGTGGGTTGAGGCTGACGCGGCCGGCGGACAGGGCGACGCCCCCCGAGACCAGGGCGAGCAGCAGCGCCGCCGGCAGGGCGACGCCGAGCAGCGGCAGCGCCTCACCGACGCGGTCGGTCAGCGTGAACCCGGCGGCGCCGACGACGGCGAGCAGCGCGGTGGCCAGCGGGACGGCGACCTGGCCAGCCTCCCTGAACAGCCTGGCCCGCAGCAGCGTCAGGACCACGAGCACGGCCCCGAGCGCCCAGGGCCAGGGGCCGGGCGACGCGAACAGCACCAGCGTGCCCGCGCCGGCGACGACGTGTCCGCCCACCGACAGGCCGCCGAGCAGCCGGCGGGCCCTGGCCACCCCGGCGCGCAACGCCTCGTACTCCAACTGGCTCGGCAGGGCCTCCAGATCCTCGGGGGAACCGGCCACCCGGGGGGCCGGGAGGCGGGCGAGGCGCAGGGCGAGGGCGGGCCACAGGGTGGAGAGCGCCAGGGCGAGCGGGGCGGCGACGGACGCCGCCTCGGCCGGGCGCACGTCCCACCCGGCGGACAGCAGGGCGCCGGAAGCGGCCAGCGGTCCGACGACCACCAGTGCGGCGAACGCGCCGTCACCGCCACCCACGAGCACCGGGCCCAGGGCCCCGACGGCGGCGAGGACGGCGCAGGCGAGGAGCAGATGGCCGCCCGTGAACCCGTCGACGGTGCCGGCCTCGGTGCCGAGCAGCCGGACGGCGCCCAGCATGGCGGGGGGCGCGGCGAGCAGCGCGGCCACCGTGCCGGCGGCGACGTCGCCGAAGGCGCGGGCGAGCAACGTGCCGACGGCGAGGGTGCACAGGGCCACCGCGAGGCCGAGCCAGCCGGGTGTCCGGCCGATCGCGCCGGCCAGCGCGCCGCAACCGACGAGGACGCCGACGGCGGCGAGCGCGGCGGCGGTGCGGCGCGTCGCGGCGGCCGGCCAGCCGGTCAGGACCGCGTGCTGCCCGATGACCTCGGTGACGTCGTCGTACAGCGGCGGGGCGGTGTCCTCGTCGCCGTGGCGGAGGAAGAGCAGGTCGCCCTCCTGGACGCCCTGGGCGGCGAGCGGCACGGCGGCGTCGAGCCGGGTGCCGTCGCCGCGGCGCACGCTCCAACCGCCGTGCCGCACCCCGCCGTCGGCGCCAGGATCCTCGCCGGCGTGCCGCAGCAGGCTGGGCAGGAGCCTGGCCAGCGGCACGCCGGCCGGTACGGCGAGATCGGCGCGGCTGCTCGGCCCGGCGAGGCCGATGCGGACGAAGTCGGTGCCGCCGGTCGTGGGCGGCCGCTGGAGGGTGCTGCCGTTCATGGGCTGGTCCCGGTGGTCTGGTTGGACAGGGGTGAGTCGGCCCGGACCAGCTGCACCGGCACGTTGCCGAGGCGGCGGTGGACGAGCATGCCGCGGCCCTTCCTGCGCTGCGCGGGCTTGACGCCCCAGATGGGCATCTCGTCCCTCGGCACGCTCAGCAGGACGGCCGGGGTGTTGAGTTCCTTGAGGCGGGCGAGCACGGGCTCGGCGACGGCCCGGGAGGCGCCACCGGCCTGGCGGGCTATGTAGAGGTGCAGGCCGATGCTCCGGGCCTGGGGCAGGAAGTCGAGCAGGGATTTGAGGGGGTTGCCGCGTGAGGTGGCGACCAGGTCGTAGTCGTCGACGAGGAGGTAGATCTCGGGGCCCGTCCACCAGGACCGGTCCCGGAGCTGTTCCGGCGTGACGTCCCCGCCAGGAAGGCGCTTCCGCAGCCCCTCCGCCAGCCCCGCGACGATCTCCAGTGATCGCTCGTGGCTGGTGGAGTACCCCAGCAGGCTCGGCCCGTCGAACTCGCGGAGCATCGTCATGCGGTGGTCGAGGATGATCAGCTTCGCCTGCTCGGGAGCGTTGGCGGCCACCACCTGGCGGGCGACGCCGCGCAGCAGCGAGGTCTTGCCCGACTCGCTGTCGCCGATGACGATCAGCCCCGGCTCCTCGCCCGGGGTGAACACCACGGGTTCGAGGCGGTTGCTCTCGATGCCGACGGTGACGCCCTGCCGCGGCCCGGTGGGCGGCGGGAGTTCGGCGAGGGCGACGGTCGTCGGCAGCAGCCGCACCCGGGGAGCGCGCGGTCCTGGCCAGCCCTCCTCGACGCGGCGCACCAGGTCGGCGACGCCGTCGGCGAGCCCGTCGCCAGAGTGGACGCCGTCGACCCGCGGCACGGCGGCGAGGAAGTGCAGCTTCTCGGCGGTGATGCCGCGGCCCGGCCGGCCCGCGGGGACGGTGCGCTGGGCCTTCCGGTCGACCTCCGAGTCGAGGGCGTCGCCGAGCCTCAACTCCACCTTGGTGCCGATGAGGTCCCGCATGCCCATCCGCATGTCCAGCCAGCGGTTCCCGGTGATGACCAGGTGGATCCCGTAGGTCAGCATCCGGCCGGCCACGGCCATCAGGGTCTGCTCCACCTCCGGGTAGGTGCCGCGCAGCACCCCCCAGCCGTCCACCACCAGGAACACGTCGCCGTGGGCGTCGTCGGTGATCCGGCCCTCGGCCCGGGCGGCCCGGTAGTCGGCCATGGACTCCACGCCGAGCTCCCGGAACCTGCTCTCCCGGTCCTCAAGCACCTGGAGCACCTCGGCGACCGTCCGGTTGACCACCTCGGCGTCCAACCGCCCGGCCACGCCGCCGACATGGGGGAGCCGCGCGAACGGGAAGAGCGTGCCGGAGAAGTCCAGGCAGTAGAACTGCACCTCGGCCGGGGTGTGGCGGAGGGCCAGGGACGCCATGAGACTCCGCAGTGCGGTCGACTTGCCGCTGTGCGGCCCGCCCACGACGGCGACATGGCCGCCTGCGCCGGTCAGATCCAGCTCCAGCGGATCGCGCCGCTGGTGGAACGGCCGGTCGACGACGCCGATGACGGCGGTGAGCGGTGGCCGGGCCGCCGCGCTACCGAAGCCGCGCCCCGGCCGCTCGGCCAGGTCGCCGAGCAGCGCGTCCAGCGGCTCGGGCTCGTCGAGCGGAGGCAGCCACACCTGGTGGGCCTGCGGGCCCTGCCCCGTCATCTGCTCGACCATCGCGGCGAGGACGGTGCCGCCCGGCTCCTCGTGCTCGTCGAACTCGTCGGGCTCGGCGCGTGGTTCGGGATCCGGGGCCCGCTCCTCTTCGGGCACCGGCAGATACCCGGCCGGGAAGGGCCGCACCTCGGCCGAGCCGCCGAGCGCGGCTCCCCCGCCGTCCTCGCCGACCCGGTAGGGGCCGGAGACATAGGCCGCCCGGAACCGCTTGAGCGTGGCGGTGCCGCTCTTCAGATAGCCGTGCCCTGGGGCGCTCGGCAGGTGGTTGGCGTCGGGCACGCCGATGGCCGTGCGGCTCTCGGCCTCCGAGAACGTCCGCAGCCCGATCCGGTACGACAGGTGCGCCTCGAGGCCGCGCAGCCGGCCCGCGTCGAGCCGCTGCGACGCGAGCAGCAGATGCAGCCCCAACGACCGGCCGAGCCGCCCGATCTGCACGAACAGGTCGGCGAAGTCGGGCTTCTGCGCGAGGAGTTCGGAGAACTCGTCCACCACGACGAACAGGCTCGGCAGCGGCGGCAGCGGCGCGCCGCGCTGCCTGGCCCGCTCGTAGTCGCGCACGGAGACGAGGTTGCCGGCGTCGCGCAGTACCTCCTGCCGGCGGTTCATCTCCCCGGAGAGCGCCTCCCGCATCCGGTCGACCAGGGTGAGGTCGTCCTCCAGGTTGGTGATCACGGCGGCGACGTGCGGGAGTTCCGCCATCCCGGCGAACGTCGCGCCGCCCTTGAAGTCCACCAGCACGAAGTTGAGTTGCTCGGGTGAGTGGGTGGCCGCCATCCCCGACACCAGCGTCCGCAGCAGCTCCGACTTCCCGGAGCCGGTCGCCCCCACCAGCAGCCCGTGCGGACCCATCCCGTTCTGCGCCGACTCCTTGACGTCCAACTCGAGCAGCCCGCCGTCCGCCGACACCCCGATCGGCACCCGCAGCCGGTCCCGCATCGGCCGCGACCGCCACAGGGTGTCGAGATCCAACTGCCCAGGGTCCTGCACGTTCAACAGAGCGGGCAGGGTGTTGACGGCGGGCGTCAGGTCCTCCACGTCGGTGGCGGCTGCCGCCGAATCCACCCGGAAGCGGGCCAGCCGCCGGGCCAGCGCCTCGGCCTCGGCCGCGGACAGGCCGTCCGCCGTGCCCAACTCCTCGCGGCTCTCGCCGCTGAGCACACTCAACGCCGCTCCGTCCCCCACCTCGAGCCGCACCCCGTGCGCGTCGGTCAACGCCGCGGCCCGCCCGTCCACGTCAAGCACCGTGACGCCCTGCATGCCGTTCGCATCCAGCAGCGCCTCACCGCCGGTCACCAGCCCCCCGTCGACCACCACCAGCAGGTGCGGCACCTCGGGATCCGGCTCCGCGTCCCGGCTGAACCGCGTCCGACGGGTCAACTCGGCGCCCAGCCACTCCTCCAGCACCGCCAGGCTTGGATGCAGCATCCGCACCGGACCGACGTGGTCCACCTCCTCGGGATGATGCGCGTGCGGCAGCCACTTGGCCCACCCCCACTCGGGCCCCTCAACATCTCTGGCACACACGACGATCCGCAGATCACGTGGAGAATGGAACGTCACCGCGTGCGCGACCACCGCCCGGAACAGCGCCCGCGCCGCGTCGTCCGCGCCACCGGAGACAGCGAGCGAAGCGAACCGCCGCAGCGCCACCTGCACCGGCAGATCGGGCACCACCGAATGCGTGTCGACAAACCGCTTCAGCGCCACCGACGACAGCGGATCCAGATCCTCGACCGGCGCCGACTCCCCCGGCACCAACGGCGTCGCCAGATACCGCGGCCCCGCGCCGACCCGCACGACCCCGAAGTCGTCGTCCGTGGCCCGCCGCTCCCACAGCCGCCGGCTCTCCGCCACCACCCACAGATCCCCGGGCCGCGGCGCCCCCCACCCCATCGCCTCCCGCTGCGCCCGCGCCGTCCGCCGCACCTCGACCCGCGTCCGCTCCAGATACCGCAGATACTCCCGCCGGTCGTTCCGCGCCTGACTCCGCACCGACCCGCGCTGTCGCACCACGGACCCGATCACCATGGCGAGACACGACACCAGGAACAACGACCCGACGATGTACCCGATGGGCCCCCGGTTCATCGTGAGCATGTACAACACCGACCCAAGCCCACTGAGCGCGGGCAACGCGGTCATCCACAGATTGCCGTCCTCAGGCTTCGGCAACTCCGGCGGCGGCTTCAGCACCACCTCACTCCGCGCCACGACGGGCCGCGCGGCGCGGGCGGGACGGCGGAATATGATTGTCGGGCTGGCCACTATAAATCCTCTACTCCAAATTCACTACGCTTATCCGATTCCTAGCACCCCAGAAATCCATCTCCATCCGGCCCTCATGGAATATTGCCCCACATCCGGCGAATTCAGTTTTCCATACTCCAACTTCCGTCAGGGTTGGGCACGTCCACGTCGGCCATTTCTCCATCCTTTTGATAAACAGCCGCCTGGTCACGCCCCGAGAATGCGGTCCCCCGCAAGTCAATGTAGTCGAAGCCCGCTTCGTCCTCAATTCTGGACAAAATTCGGTCAATGCTGACCCCCCTGTCATCGCCAGCCTCCAGCTCCTCCTCACTGTACAGGGAGGTATTAGGGTCGTCTTGCGCCGAGTAATCGAGGGGCGGAAGAACGAGCGCCCCAGACCCAGTTTCAAAATCATCATGCAACTCCCCGTCATCTTGCGCCTGAATTGCAGCCGCCGTCATTGCATGACGCATTGAGAGGTCGCCATAAATCGCATATTCATACTGCTCCCTCGAGATATCAAGTGGCGCCTGGGGCTGATAGTAATTCGGGGTAATACCGTTCGCCCACCCATACGCCGTACCACCCAGTGAAAAACCGACAGCCGGATTGCCGCTCGCCACGGTGCCCCCCACCCCGATTCCAGCTGCCACCGTGCCTCGAACAAGCTTTTCTTTGAACGCATCCTCCGCGTCCTGACCGCCAACAATATCGTCGATCGCAGCCAACCTTCCATGATGGATAAGACCCTCCAGCACCCCTATCTCCTCGGCTGCGATATGACGTCCACCGCCATCGACCGTGAATATCCGATCGTACGCCCGGTTCGCTTCCCACGCGTAAACGCCTGCACCAAACACAGAAGAGGCTTCTTCGTCGGTTTTCGCCATGAGTTCGAATATACCGTAGCGCTCTTCCTGTTCATAGGTGTCGGTATTGGCGATATCGAGAAGCCCAGGCAGCCGATTCAACGTGGTCTCGACTAGGGCTCTTTGCAACGGGGCATACTCTTCATTTCCATCGCTGGCCCCGCCTGATCCCGGATAGAGCACCTCATGGTTGACTGCGGCATAACGAATCACATTGTCCGCCGCCGCCATGTACGGATCGGCATCCACCCCATCTGCCGGAACAGTGCCGCTCCTAATAAAATCAGCGAGGCCGTCTGTGTCGCGCCAATAGCCATCGAGCGCACGAGCTGTTTCCCCTTCATCTCCGAGTACCGCTACGGCTGCCTCGGGATTTAGGGAGGCCGCACCCAGCAGCCCACTACTGACACGCATCGAGTCGGCGTCGGTAAGAGCGCCGTGCCTGACAGGTTCTGCGTTGCCCACTGTGAGGGCCGCATCAACCATGTCGAGGCTGAAGGCCGTTCCTGAACCTATGCTGGCACTTCCCATCAGCGCACTCAGACTGTTGAAGTCATCGATATCTGTCGCGTTCAGTCGGTAAGACCCTGAAAGAGCACCTGACGGCGGGTGATATGAGATACGAGTCCCGGCTTGCTCGGACTCTGGAATGTCATAGATAAACTGTCGAATAGACTGCGGAGTCGCCACCGCCCCAAACTCGCCGTCCGGGTCAATGCCTCCAATATCGGGATTCATCAACATGTTGATGCCATTGGCCACCGCTGTTTGCGCGACCTGAACATTCGTCGGCCGGTCAGGGCCTCCAGTTTCCACATTGCCCATCGCGCCCAAGGTGGTGAGATCTTCCGCTTCCAGGGCATGAAAGAACACGCTGAGGTAGGCAACTTCTTCGCCGGTCATTTCCCGGTTAGGGTCACCAGCACTAGGTGGGTAACCATATAGCCCCTCAGCTATTCCAGACAGACCCTGAGTATAGAACTCCAGTCGGTCAGGATCAGGGTTCGCCTTATCCAACTCTCCCGAAAGGCCGTCAGCAGCCCACAGAGCCATGTCATCGTTGTACCAGAGGTTCAGAGGTCCAGCTCCGACGTCATACCCGAGATCGCCGAGTTCGCCGGCCTTAGTAAGCATGGCGGAGCGATAGTCATCGATCTCGCCCTCGATTCTCCCATGAAAGACCTCGGCATCCTCCGCCGCCTTGCTCAGGAAGTGCTCTCGAATTCGATCGATCGCATCCTGCGGAAAGGTCCAACCGGAAAACACATTACCCCCTGCGAGGTAATCCTCACCGGCTATAGTGACGTATGGAGTAGGAGTGAGATCCGTTATCCGTCCGGCCAGATTGTCAACGCTTTGCTGAAATTGGAGCAACTTCTCGTTATATTCTGCCTCAGCGTCAGCCTGATGCTCCAGGAGCATGCTCACCGCGTCGTTGTGCAGATCAAGCACGTCATCCGAGGCGGCAAGAGCGAGCGTCGTCGCGGAGTTGATGATGTCCGCGACCGACTCGATGTCGTCGCCGCTGCCCTGGAGGTCTCGGCTCGTGATCGCGATGTTCTCCTCGGCCTCGTGGTGGGAAAGGCCATCCGTTGAGGCGCTGTCCGCCGCCTCTTCCGAGGCCAGAGAGGCGAGTTCGCCGGCGTCGGATGCCTTGCCCGCAGCCTCCGCGAAACCGCGGGAATCCGAGGCCATTTGCTCGACATCGATCTCGTCTCTGAAGTCGGTGGCGGCCGTCCATGGGTCGCATTCGGCTTCGGCAATGACGTCTTCGCGGTCGAAATAGACACCGGACACGCGGATCCCCCTGTGAGTTGAATAGTCCTTCGGCGCCGACGGCTCAGACGCCGTCCGCAACCTGGCGAGACACCTCACTGATCGTCACCGAGGAGGCGACGTGGGAGGCGGCCGCGTCCGTGTCCTCGCCGATGGCCGCCGAGGTGTAGCCGCCGTCGCCCATGTCCTGACGGTCCTCGGCGGCTCGCTGGACGCCGCGGGACTGCTCGTCGCGGGTGTTGTTCACGGCGTTGGTGAAGCCCTCAGCGCCGCCAAAGGCGGAGGGGCTCGCCTCCACGATGCGCAGGTAGCGGTGCGCGTCCTCAGCCGCGTCCGACGACGCGTAGCTTCCCTGCGCGCCGCTGCGCAACCCGTCGGGGAGGTATTCCGTTCCGTCTTCGCCGCTCATCGTCGAGTCCTCTCCTCTCACAGGTCGCCGAGAACGCCGCGGCCGGCGGTCCGGTTGGGGGTCCACACGGTGGGGTCCTCGGTCAGGTCGGTCGGCTTGCCGTGGCGCGGCTTTGGTTCCTGCCGGGACGCGGTGCGCTTGGCCGCGCCCGGGGCCGGCGCCGGGCTGCCGGTGAGGCGGGCCGCGGCTTCGTGGGGTTGGCGGCGCCAGGTGGTCGGGGATTCGGCGGACAGGCGCTGGCGGGTGCCCGCGCCGGGCGCCCGGGCCGTGCCCGGGCGATGAGCGGCCGCGCCCGGCGGGGGCGTGTAGGGGCGGCCGCCCTGGGCGGCCTCGTGGAGGGCGAAGCGGGAGGCCACCGTGGCACGTTGGTTGAGGTGGTTCATGGCCTGCTGCACCACCGGGCCGTGCGGCAGGCCACCGTGGCCGACGCTGGGCGGCAGCGTGCCGCCGTAGAGGCCGGCCAGGCCGGCGGCCGTGCCGCCGAGGCCGACGCCGGTGGAGATCGCGCCGGGGCCCGTGCCCAGGCCGGAGAGCCGCGCGGCGTACTCGGTCACCTCGCCGAACGGCTGGCCCGTGACCGGGTCGATCCATCGGCTCGTCACCGGGTCGAACTCGCGGCCGGAGGCCGGGTCGACGAGGAAGCCGGTGTTCGGGCTTCGCACCCAGCCGGCGAAGTCCCCCTCCTCCGGGCCGAGTACCCGGGAGTGGGGGTAGTCGCCGGCGCCGATCTGGCTGCCGTTGGCCGCCTGGACCAGGGGGGCCGCCACGGCGTGGCCGCCCGCGGAACCACCCCCGGCCCCGACGCCGGCGTCGGGAGCGCCGGCCCCACCGCCGCCGCTCCCACCTCCGCTCCCTTCACCGCCCTCGGGGGCGGCGGGCACCTCGGCCCCCCGCACCTGCGCGATGCTGAGGCCGAGCCTGTCCCGCACGGCCTCGGCCTCGCGGATCAGCCGTTCGCGCTCCTCCCGCTGGCGGTCGGCGGCCTGGACCGCCGCGTTGCCCTCCTCGGGCCCGGCCGGCGTTTCCATGGCCCGCTCGAACTCGGCCTCCAGTTCCAGCGCCCGCTCGGTGGCCACGGCGGAGGCGTCCGCCGCGGCGTTGAGCTGGTCGGCGATCTGCCGCGCCGCCTCGCTCGCACCCGCCGTCCAGGAGGCCGTGCCCTCGATCCGGTCCGCCAACTCGGCCAGGCCGATGCCGGGTTCGGCCACCGCATCCGAGGCGGCGCCCGACAGCCGGTCGCCCTCAGCAGTGCCCGCGCCGGCGAGGGCGATCCAGGCCCCGGCCGCAGCGTAGATGCGCACGTGCACGGCGCTGTAGACGTCGTCCACGACGCCGAAGAACCGCTCTTCCGATGTCATGTCCCCGCACCTCCGCCGCGTTCCTGCCCGCCCGCCGGGACGTGCAGGAAGTCGTTCAGGTAGCCGATGGCGTCCGCGGCGGAGACCAGCCGGCCCTGCGCGTTCTCGTCCGTCTCGTCGGCGATGTCCGCGGCCCGGCCCGCGCTCGCCGTGATGTCCGCGACGCTGTAACCGGCCCTGGACAGCTGATCGAGCATGGCTGCGGCCACCGTGGCCAGCGCCTCCTCGGCCGTCGCCCCGTTCGGAGCGGTGCCGAACAGCCCCTCCGCCGAGGCGACCGAGATGAACCTCAGCCGCATCTCGGCGAGTTGCTCGCTGCGCTCGGTCGCGGCCCCGGCCCGGCGCATCGCGCCGGCGTTGAGTTCCTGGTCTTCTTCCTCAGCCATGCCTCGTTCCCCCCATGGTTCTCGCGGCGCCGCGGGTCAGCCGCGGCCGCCCGCGGCCCGGCGCATGGCGGCGCCGCCCTCGATGCCGATGTTCTGGACGTCGCGGATCGCCTGGTTCTGCGAGCCCACGCCCTCGTCGAAGGAGCCCGCCTCACGCCGGAACTGCTCGTCCCGCGTGTTGAGCACCTCGGCGATGCCCGCGTCGACCTGCCCCTGCTCCACCAGGCCCATCAGCCGGGCGTGCACGTTGCTCCAGATCTCGTTGTACTCCTCGCGCAGGGCGGCGGTCCTCGTCTGGATTCCGTTGAGCCCCTCGCTGCGGAAGCGGACCAGACCGTCCCCGTACTCCGTCATGATGTTTCTCCCCCTCGTTGTTCGTCGTCGGTGGTGGCGGCGTCGTCGATGTCCGTCACTCCAGGCCGCCCCGCACCGTGGCGTCCGGCGTCACGTGGACCCGGCTCAGGGCCGCCTCCGCGTCGCTGTCGGTCTCGCGGCCCGTGTCCGCGGTCACGCCGAGGTCCTGGGAGAGGCCGTCGAGAGCGTCCGCCAACGCCCGGCCGGTGCGGGCGAGTTGGTCGTAGGTCTCCATCGCCTGACCGGTGCCCGCGCCGGTGTACGCCTCGGCCACGTCGGCGCTGTGCGCGCCGATGGCGTGGGCGACCCCCTCCATGTCCTGGTACGCCTGGCTGATGATGCTCTTGACCCGCTCGACTTCCTCGGGTGCCAGTTTGATCTCTTCGCTCATGGCTTTCTCCTCCCCGTGCGACTTCGCCATGACTTCGCCGACACCACACCCGCGGCGGGTGGCGCCGGTCTCGAGAATCATGGTGACCCGACGACCGGCGAAAGATCCAAGAGAAACAGCTTGGTGATTCTGTGGCGGAACCTTCACAGTGGAATCCGGACCCCGCACGAGCCCCTCTGACCAGGCACTTCGCCAACTGGCCCGCACACGCCGAAGCTTTTCCCGAGACATTCGCAGACCCGTGTTCAACCGACGCTTTTCCCCAGTTGAACGGGGTGGGATCACGGGTGCGGAGACCGTCAGGACAGTCCGGTGGGAATTCTTCCGGAGCGTACGGATTCCGGCCGCGAACGTCACGTGTTCAACTGTTCGACCACGGCGTCCTACCGTTGTTTCCCCACTCACCCCTGCAAAAGAATGGGTGGATGGCACATGATCGGACCGAGATCGACGGCACCACCAGCTATCCCCTGCGGCCACCGGCGCCGGCGGGCGGGGAGAGCGGTGGGCCGACGTCCCGGGGAGCGGGTTGGCTGCTGGGTGGGCGTTACCGGTTGCGGGGCCGGCTCGGTCACGGGGGCATGGGCACGGTGTGGCGGGCACTCGACGAGCTGGTGGACCGGGAGGTCGCGGTCAAGGAGCCGCTGGTCCCGGATTCCGTGCCCGAGTCGCAGCGGGCCACGGTGTACGAGCGCATGCAGCGCGAGGCGCGGGCCGCCGCCCGGATCAGTCACCCGGCCGTGGTCACCGTGCACGACGTGGTGACGGAGGACGGCCGGCCGTGGCTGGTGATGGAGTTGGTGCGCGGCGAGTCGCTGGCCGACGTGCTGGACACGGGCACCCTCGAGGTGCGCGAGGCGGCGCGCGTCGGCCTGGCCGTGGTCAACGCCCTGGCCGCCGCGCACGCGGCGGGCGTGACGCACCGGGACGTCAAGCCCGCGAACGTGCTGCTCGACCAGGACGATCGGGTCGTGCTCACGGACTTCGGCATCGCCCAGGTGGAGGGCGAGCAGGGCCTCACGGACACCGGCTCGTTGATCGGCTCGCCCGAGTTCATGGCGCCTGAACGGGTCCTCGGCCAGCGCCCGGGGCCGGCCTCCGACCTGTGGTCGCTCGGGTTGCTCCTGTACGTGGCGGTGGAAGGGGTGTCGCCGTTCCGCAGGAACACCACCGCGGCCACGTTCCAGGCCGTGATGTCGGCCGAGCCGCAGCGCCCGGTGCGGGCGGCCGGGCAACTCGGGGACCTGATCGCCCGACTGCTCGACAAGCGGCCGGAAGCCCGCCCGGACGCCGCCGAGTCCCGCCGCGCCCTGCACGAGATCCTCACCTCGTCCGCGGCGCCCACCAGGGCGGTCGACATACCGGCGGCGCCCGCGCGGCCGCGGTTCGGCCGCCGGAGCCGCGTCGGGCTCGCGCTGGCGCTCGCCCTGGTCACCACGGCCGCCCTGTGGGTCACGGATCCGCTGGGTGGCGACGACCTGCCCGAGGGGTGGAAGGTCGAGGACGAGGAGGACTTCGGGATGAGCATCGCCGTTCCCGAGGAGTACGTCCGCACCGTCAACGCGGAGGAGGACAACAACCACCTGATCTACCGCTCACCGGACGGCATCTACACCGTACGCGTCTGGCTGCGGCGCGGGGAGACCCGGGGCGTCGTGGATGCGGCCAGCGCCACGCACGTCGAATACCAGGACGGAACGATGGTCTACGACGACGGGAACGTCCGGGAGACGCGCTTCCAGGACCGCGGGGCGGCCGAGTTGAACGTGCTCAACCGGACCGAGGAGGACGCACCGAGGGCGCAGCGGTTGGCCCTCTTCTACGGTTTGGAGGACGAGGAGCTGATGTGGCGGGTGCAGGTGCAGATGCCGGGTGAGGACGGCCCGCCGAAGACCCATGGCGAGGAGCTCTACGCCGACATCATCGAGCACCTGGAGCTCAACGTCCCTGAGGACTGACGCCGGACCGCCCGCGCGCCAGCATGATCGCGGGCACTGCGGCGAGGAGGAAGAGCACTCCCGCCATCGCGACGTAGAGGTGGACGCCGGTCGCCGAGCTCACCGGGGCACCGTCGGCGTAGGTCCCGGGCACCTGGGTCGCCTTGAGCACCTCGCCGCCGGCGAGGTTGAAGACGACCGAGCCGAGGGCGAGCACGACCGATACCAGGCCGGCGACCGTGCCCTGCCGCTCGGGCACTTCGAGGCTGGTCGCCAGGTTGTAGCCGGAGGCGCCGATCGCGCCGGCGGCCATGCCGACCACGGCGCCGCAGGCGATCGCCAGCGGGAGCGCCGACACGCCCGCCAGCATCGTGAAGGTCGCCACCGCCCCGACGGCGATGCCGCCGAGGAGGGGCAGTGCGGGGCCGAACCGCCCCGCGATCCAGCCGGCGCACGTGCCGCCGACCGCGATGCCGAAGTTGGGCGCGGCGAGCAGCACCGCGACCGACTCTCCGTCGCCAAGGCCGTAGCCGAGCCCCAGGTCGGCGGGCACCTGGGCGATGACACCCGTCAGTTGGAGCATGCTCCGGAAGGAGCCCGCGGCCAACACCAGGGCCAGCAGCGTCAGCAGGATCGGGCGGCTGAGGGCCCGGATGTCGATGATGGGTTCGTCGACCCGCAGCGCGAGTAACGCCCAGCCGGCCAACGCGGCGACGCCGGCGGCCAGTAGCGCGATCATGCCCACGGACAGCCATCCGAGGTCGCTCCCGAGGCTGGCGTAGGCGAGCACCCCGCCGAGGCCGCCGCCGAGCAGGAGCGCCCCGCCCAGGTCGAGCCGGCCGGTGCCGCGGATCGGCGACTCGGGGATGAGGGAACGCACGCAGAGCGCGGCCACCGCGGCGAGCAGAGCCGCCGCGACGAAGACACTCCGGTAGCCGAACACGTCGATGACCGGCTGCATCAGGAACGGTTCGACGATGCCGACGACCGACGAGCCGGACGTCACGAGCCCGATCAGGGCCATCGCCACGTGCGGGGCGCAGATCTGGCGTGCGAGGGCCACCGTGATGAAGATCGCGGCGAAGGCGGCGCCCTGGAGGAAGCGCCCCGCCAGGAAGATCCAGATGTTGGGGGCGAAGAGGCAGACCAGTGCTCCGGCGCCCGCGAGGAGCAGTGTGCCGATGAGTATCCGGCGCTTGCCGAAGATGTCGGAACACTTCGCGAGCAGTGGCGACCAGATGGCCCCGGCCAGCATCGCGCTCGCGTTCAACCACGCGGCCTGGTCGGTGTGGAAGTGCTCCATCAGCTGGGGCAGGACCATCATGGGCGAGCCGATGACCACGTCGGCCAGGACGTTGGCGAGGGTGAGGACGGCCGCCCAGAGGATGAGCCGCCCGCTCCAGCGGTGCTCCTGGGCGGCGGGGGCGGGTGCGGGGGCGGGGGCGGGTGCTTCCAGCGTGGCTTCCACTGCGGATTCTCTCCAGCGTGTTGGGGGTTGAGGTCCCGGCACACGGAACGCCCCGTGGGCCGTCGGGCGTTGTCCGGTACGGCGCGCCGCGGTCAGGGCGTGCCGAAGCCGGCCGCGCGCAGCGCCTCGTTGCGGGCGGCGATGGCTTCCCAGGTGGTCGGCAGCATGCGGTCGCGGCCGCTGCGGACCCGGCCCTGGGCGAAGGTGACGTAGGGGCGCTGCCGGGCCTCGTACCGTGCGAACGCGGCGGTGTGGTCGTCGCCGGACCGTTCGAGTTCCTCGGCGAGGAGGTGGGCGCCGGTGAGCGCGAGTGAGGTGCCCCGGCCGGAGAGGAAGGCCGGGCTGTACCCGGCGTCCCCGACGAGGGCGACGCGGCCGCGGTGCCACGTGGGCAGGTGGATCTGGCTCGCGGAGGTGAGGTAGAAGGCGGGGTCGGCGCGGGCCACGTCGAGCAGTTCCGGGATCCGCCACGACCGGTGGCCCGCGAAGGCGTCGACGAGGATCTTCTTCTGGGCGTCCAGGTCGTGGTGGTCGTAGTCGATCCGTTCCGAGCGGAACTGGAAGACCGCGACGGCCCCGCCGCCGTACCGGAAGATGCCGGCCATCCGGCTGGGGACGTTGTATATCGAGTTGGCGCCCTCGGATCGCGCCTCGCCCGGGTGGTCGGCCAGGGCGAAGTAGACACCGAGGTGCCTGAGGTACTTCTCCTCGGGCCCGAACACCAGCCCGCGTACCGCGGAGTGCTGGCCGTCGGCGCCGATGACCAGGTCGTACCGCCCGGTGCGGCCCGACGCGAAACGTACGTCGACGCCGGCGCTGCCACCGTCGTCGTCGGTCAGTGTCTCGATCGAGTCGCCGAAGCGGATCGCCGCGGTGGCGGGGAGCGCCTCGGCGAGGATGCGCACCAGGTCCTCGCGGAGGAGCTCGATGTCGTCGTCGGAGTCGCTGACCTCCGTCATCGGGATCCGGGCCACCGGCCCGCCCCGGCTGTCGACGAACCGGGTGAGCTCGGACATCCGGACTCGGTGCTTCCGGATCTTCGGGAGCAGTCCCATCCGCTCCACGGTCTCGATCGCGTCGCCGCGGATGTCGATGGGCGTGCCCGTGAGCCGGAGGTGGTGGGCGTACTCGACGACGGTGACGTCGTGGCCGCGGTTCCCGAGCTCGCGTGCGCAGGCGAGCCCGGCGATACCGGCTCCGGAGACAAGGATGTTCATGTGTGCGCTCCAGGTTTCGCTCAGGTGGGCGTGCGGCCGGCGGGCAGGCCGGCGCCGCGACAGCCCGCCAACTAAAGAAACAAACTGTTGCTTTTAGAGAGCCTACTGAACGACCGACTTGCCCCGCAACGCCGCACCTGGCGACAATCGGCACCGGAGTAGAGAACAGGAGTTGAGCGCGGCGATGGCCAACGGGACCGCTGACCGGCCGGCGGCACGGCGTCCAGGGGGCCGCAACGCCCGGGTGCGATCACGGATCCTCGCCGCGACCGTCGAGCTCGTGGCGCGGGACGGCATCGCGGGCTTCCGCTACGAGGAGGTCGCCGAGTCCGCCGGCGTCCACAAGACGAGCGTCTACCGCAACTGGCCGGACCGCGAGGAGTTGGTGGTCGAGGCCCTGTTGCGCTACGCCGAGGATCTCGCCTCGATCGCCGACACCGGCGACATCCACCGGGACCTGGTGGACTTCCTGCTGGCCCTCGCCGGCGGCCTGGAAACGTCGTTCGGCCGGATGCTCGAACAGGCCCTCCAGCCCGCCGCCCGCCAGACCTCCACCGTCCAGGCGCTGACCAAGATCCTCGACCAGCGGGTGGCCGCCATGCGGCGGCGGGTGGACATGGCTGTCGACCGGGGCGAACTCCCCCCGGTCGACAGCGCCTTCCTCGGCGAGATGATCTCCGGCCCGACGCACCTCATCGTCAACCGCGGCATGCGCCGGTTCACCCGCGAGGACGCGGAGCGCATCGTCGACGTGGTGCTCGCCGGCATCCGGGCCACGGCACCGCACGCCTGAGCGGTCACCCCGAGCGTCGCCGTCGGTGAGGCCCTCCGCGCGGCCGCCGACGTCCCGCCGTCCTGGAGTCCTCAGGCGCGCCGGTTGTAGGCGACGAGCGAAAGCGGCGCGAAGACCGCCACGAACGCGGCCATCCAGATCAGGGTGTACGCCACCGGCTCGGCGGCGGGGCCGCCCATCAGGAGGCCGCGCACCGCGTCGACGAAGTGGCCGACCGGGTTCCACGACGCGATGGTCCGCAGCCAGCCAGGCATGGTGTCGGTCGGGACGAAGACATTGCTGGCGAAGACCAGCGGGAAGATGATGACCGCGCCGAGCCCCTGGACCGCCTGGGTGTCCCGGATCGCCAGCGCGAGCGCCACCCAGACCCACGACAGGGCGAGGCCGAACCCCAGCGCGAGCGCGCAGCCGGCGAGGATCGACCAGAGGCCGGCGTCGAACCGGACGCCGAGGAGCAGTCCGAAGCCGAGGAGCGCGGTCAGCGAGACGACCTGGCGGACGATGTCGCTGCCGATCGCCCCGGCCAGCGGCGCGATGCGGACGACGGGCAGGCTGCGGAACCGGTCGAAGACCCCGGTCGCGAGGTCGGTGCTGAGCGAGACGCCGATGCCCATCGTCGCGAAGAGCGTCATCATGCCGAGGACGCCGGGGAACACGTACCGCAGGTAGTCGTCGGTGTCGCCGGCGATGGCGCCGCCGAAGACGTACCCGAACAGGGCGAGGAAGATGGCCGGTCCGACGATCACGTCGGCCAGGCCCATCGGGTTGCGGCGGATCTTGACGGTTCCGCGCCAGGACTGTGTGCCGCTCTGGGCCAGCGCCCGCGCGAGGCCGGGCCGCCCTCGCGGCGTCCCGCGTGGCGGTGCGGTCGCCGGTGTGTCCGTCGTCATGCCACGCCTCCTTCGCTGGCCGCGCCGGCGGGGGCCGAGGCCGGGGCCGGGGCGGGATCGTTCGTGGTGGCGCGGTGGCCGGTGAGAGTCAGGAAGACGTCGTCCAGGCTGGGCAGCCGCAGCGCCAGTTCGGCGACCTCGACGCCGGCCTCGTCGAGGCTCCGGACGACGGCGGGCATCGCTCGGCCGTCCACGACCGCGGCGCTGATGTGTCGGCTCGCGGCGTCGACGACCGGTGCGGTCCCGACGATCCTGGCGATCCGGTCCCTCGCCTCGGCGAGTTGGGACGGGTCGGCGACGCGCACGTCGAGCGTCTGCCGGCCCAGCCGTCGCTTGAGGGCGTCGGGCGTGCCGCGCGCGGCGACCCTGCCGGCGTCGAGGACGACGATGTCGTCGGCGAGGTGGTCGGCCTCCTCCAGGTACTGGGAGGTGAGCAGCACGGTCGAGCCCTGGGCGGCCAGCGCGCGCACCATCTCCCAGGTATCGCCCCGCCTGGCCGGGTCGAGTCCGGTGGTGGGCTCGTCGAGGAAGACGACCGCGGGTCGGTTGACCAGGCTGGCGGCGAGGTCGAGTCGGCGGCGCATGCCGCCGGAGTACGTCTTCACGGGCTTCGCCGCGGCCTTGCCGAGCCCCGCCTCGGCGATGAGTTCGTCGGCGCGACTCCTGGCCCGGGCTCGCGGCAGCCCCAGGAGGCGGCCGATCATGGCGAGGTTCTGGAAGCCGGTGAGGTCCTTGTCGACCGAGGCGTACTGGCCGGTGACGCCGATCAACTCCCTGACCCGGTGGGGTTCGCGCCCCACGTCGTGGCCGCAGACGCGCGCCGAGCCGGCGTCCTGGCGGAGCAACGTGGCGAGGATCCGCACCACTGTGGTCTTGCCCGCGCCGTTGGGGCCGAGCAGCCCGAGGACCGAGCCGCGTTCGACTCTCAGGTCGACGCCGTCGACCGCCGTCGTCTCGCCGAATCGCTTGACCAGGCCCGTGACTTCGATGGTCGGCCCGGTGTGTTCCGGTGGCATGGACCCTCCCTTTTTTGCATTACGGTCGCAATGTATTGAGTGCCGAACCGCGTTGTCAATGCAGTCGCAATGTGAAAACGTGGGGGCATGCCGAAGAAGGTCGACCACCAGGAACGACGCGAGCGGATCGCCGCCGCGCTGATGCGGGTGGCCGCGAACCAGGGCCTGGAGGCGGTGAGTCTGCGCCATGTCGCGGCCGAGGCCGGCGTCACCTCGGGGATGGTCCAGCACTACTTCCCGTCCAAGGACGCGATGATGGAGTTCGCCATGCGGTCGGCCGGCGCCCGGTACGAGGCGCGGATGACCGCCGCGGTCGCCGGGCTCGGCGACGCGCCCGCCGCACGCGGACTCGTCGGTGCCATGCTCAAGGCCCTGCTGCCGCTCGACGAGTCGGAGCGGGCCGACGGCCGGGTGGCGCTGGCCTTCATGTCCTACGCCGCGACCAGGCGCGCGGCGAGCGGGGAGCTGTCGGAGGGCGACGCCGGGATGCGGGCGTTCATCGCCGAGCAGCTCCGCGCCGCGCGGTCGGCGGGCCCGGCGGCGGCCGACGTCGATCCCGAGCGCGCCGCCACCGCGCTGTTCGCGATGACCGAGGGCCTGGCCATCCATGTGCTGAGCTCGGGCCTTCCGCCCGGAACCGCGGTCGCGGCCCTCGAAGCGCAACTCGACCTGCTCTTCGGCGACCAGGCCGGGTAGCCCGTAGCCCGTAGCCCCCGGACAGGCGCAGAACTCGACCGCCGGCCGAAACTCTCTTCGGTCCACTCTCTTGACGCGTACAGCCGGCATATCTACGGTCGCTGCATCGAATCAGCAAGTAACCCGTCATGCCTGCTTATGAGTTGCTGATACGAAACAGCAAGGGGTGGGCGCCCCTGCCGTAGAGAGATCGGGAGTTGGCGAATGAAGGTACGAGTGCTCACCGCGGTGGGTGCGCTGGTCATCGGCGCCCTCGTCGGGGCCGCCCCCGCGACCGCCGGGCCGGCCGCCGCCGCCGGCGACACGGCTCCGGGTGACCCCCGCGCCGCACAGCCGGTGCTGCTGAACCAGAGCGGCTTCGGCCTCGGCGAGCCCAAGCGCTTCACCGCTCCGCTGGCCGAGGACGGCGCGACCTTCACGGTCACCGACGCGTCAGGTGCGATCAGATACCGGGGCACCGTCACCTCGGGCGTGGGCGACTTCAGCGCGTTCGACCCGCCAGACACCGGGGACTTCGTGGTCACCGTCGACGGCGAGGCCGGGATCGGCACCTCGGTGCCGTTCGGCATCGGCGCCTACTGGATCGACCGGGTGTCCTACCAGCGCGCCATCGAGTTCATGTCGGGCAGCCGCTGCTACGTCGGCGACTACACGCGGATGGCGGAGGGGCCAGGGCTGGCCAGCGACGAGTACGGCCACCGCCTGTGCATGAAGGCGGTGACCTGGCGCGACGGGGCGCAGTACTCGCACGAGGTCGACACCCTCGTCGACATGTACCTCGCCAACCCGAGCGCGTTCGAGCGGATCACCGTGGACGACGCGGTCTACGAGGGGCTTCCGGTGACGCTGCCGGAGGACACCCCGGAGATCGTGCGGCTCATCCACTGGGGCGTCGAACTGCTGCTGGACGCCGACGTCAACGACCCCCAACTCAAGGAGCAGCTGGCGTCGTTCGTCTACGCCTATCCCCATCTCTCCGAGTACATACCGGTCGAGGTGTACGAGCGTGCCCGCGACCACCTCTTCGCCACCTGGGGCGACCCCGCGGGCGACCGGTACTACTGGCAGGCGTTCACGCCCCACACCGGGGACCTGTTCCAGACGTACACCCAGGTCGGCACCGGCAAGGGCGAACTGGCGCCCGGCCACTCCGTGTGGCCGAACGTGATGATGTACGAGGTCGCGCTGCGCGAGGGCCGCGACGACGCCGGGCGGTACCTGCGCGCCGCGCGGGACCAGGCCGCGTGGCTGGTCGACAACCTCGACCTGGACGACCCGCGGGTCACCAAGGGGCAGCGGCAGAGCGAGTACCTGCTGATCACCGGGCTGACCCGGTTCGCCGAGGCCTACCCGGAGCAGGCCCCGGACAGGATCGAGGACTTCGTCCGCGACTGGGCCGAGATCGTGACCCAACGCTCCGACAACCTCTGGGACTTCCGCCGCTACTCCGACGACCGCTGGACCATCCCGGCCTTCACCGGCGGCGGCGCGGAGGACCCCAACGAGACCGGCAACGTGGCCGGCTTCGCCGCGCCGGCGCTCGCCGCGGCCCGGCTGCTCGGCGACGACCCGCTGGCCGACCGCCTGCGCGAGATCGCCACGGCGCACGTCGACAACATCTTCGGCCGCAACCCCTCGGGTCGGCACGCCTCGTACGACGCGCCGAGCGAGCAGTTCGGGTTCGAGGGGGTGGAGCGCGGCTGGTTCTCCGAGTACCGCGGCGGCGCCGGCCTGCTCGAGGACCTGCCAGGCGTGCTCGACGGCAGCCCGAAGAACGGCCACTACCCCTTCAACCCCGACGTGGAGAACATCGGCCACACCGAGGGCTGGGTCGCGTTCAACAGCGCCTGGAACCAGTCGCTGGCCTGGCGCGCCGTCGACCAGACGAGCCTGGAGGTTCGCACCCGCGGCGGCGCCGCGGCGCGCGCGGTGCCGCGGAACGCGAGCGTGACGGTCGAGCTGGCGGCGCCGCTGAACCTGGCCGCCGGCGAACTCGACCAGGGCACGGTCGAGGTGCGGGTGAACGACCGCGCCGCCGCGCCGCTCACCGTCACCCAGACCGGCCAGAACGCGACGACGTTCCGCGGCACCCTCGACCTGGCCACCCTGGACGCGCGCCACGGCGACCGGATCACGGTGTCGTACGGCTACGGGTCGTTCGAGGTGGACTACTCCTTCACCGCCGTCGGGGGGTGGCCCGACGGCCAGGGCGAGGAGCGCTCGGGCAGCTGATCCGGCCGGCGGCCGGGCCCCGGAGCGGGGGCACGGCCGCCGCGGCCACGGCGGCCGGGCGACCTCGCCCCGCCGTGCCTGGAGACCGGACAGGTAGGGTGCGTCGGCGGGTGAGGCGTACCCGGAGCGGCGGCGGAACGAGGAGACGATGGACGAGTTGACGGACGAGCGGATCGTGCCCGGGACCTCGCTGCGGGCGACGGCGGTCAGCGTCGGCACCTCCTTCCTCGGCGACCCGCCGGGCCCGGACGGGAACCCGGCCGCGGCGGCCGACGCCTTGGCCCGGGCGATGTTCGCCGGCCCCTTCGCAGTGATCGACACCTCCAACAACTACGCGCGGGGCCGCAGCGAGACCGTTCTCGGGGCCGCCGTCCGCCGCGATGGGCTGCCGGCCGGCAAGACGATCGTCACCAAGGTCGACGCCGACCCGGCGACGGGTGCGCTGGACCGCGACCGGGTCTGGCGGTCGTTCGAGGAGAGCGTCACGCGCCTGGGCGTCGAACGGCTGCCGCTGCTCCACCTGCACGACCCCTACACCATCGAGGTCGAGGAGGCGTTCGCGCCCGGCGGGGCCGTGCAGGGTCTCACCGAGCTGCGCGAGCAGGGCCTCGTCGGAGCGCTCGGCATCGCCGCCGGCCCCGTCTCCCTGATGCGCGGGTACGCCGAAAGCGGCGCGTTCCAGGTCCTGTTGACCCACAACCGCTACACGCTCGTGGACCGCAGGGGGGCGGAGCTGATCGACCTGGCCGCCGAGCGCGGCATCGGCGTCTTCAACGCCGCGCCCTTCGGCGGCGGGATCCTCGCCGGCACCGGCGAGACATACGCCTACCGGGAGGCGGGCCCCGACCTCCTCGCGTGGGTGGCGCGCGCCCGCGAGCTGTGCCGGCGCTGGGAGATCCCGCTGCGGGCCGTGGCGCTGCGCCACTCGCTGCGCCATCCGGGGATCGCCTCGACGATCGTGGGGGTCGGCCGCCCCGAGCGCCTCGCGCAGCTGGTGGAGCTCCAGGCCACCGCGATCCCGGAGGAGTTCTGGCCGGAGCTGGCCGCGCTCGGCACGCCGCCTTCGACGCTGGACGACTGACGCGGCACGCGCCGGGGCTGGCGTGAGCCGGCTCAGCCGGTGCTCTCCCTCCCCTCACGCAGGACGGCGACGCCGTGCGGCGGTAGGCGCAGCCGCCCACCGGTGACGGCGCGGTCGGTGCTGTCGGTGCGGTCGGTGCGGTCGGTGCGGTCGGTGCGGTCGGTGCGGTCGGTGCGGTCGGTGCGGTCGGTGCCGGACGTCCTCCCGCCAGACCTCGGCCGGCCACTGCTCGGGGTTGTAGTCACCGCCGTACGCCAGGCCCCGCAGGCGTAGCCTGCGGCCGGCCAGCCGCTCGTCGGCGACCCCGCCTTCGGAACGTGACGAGCCGTTGCCGCGACTTGCATCATCAGCCACCATGACGCATCACTTTAGGCATGATCCGCAATGTTCGTCTAGAATGCTCAACTAGCGCTCACCGGAGGTCTGATGCCCGACATGCTCGTCGCACAGCGCCACGAGCTGCTGCTCAGGGAGCTCAAGGCACACGGCGCCCTGAAGATCGTCGAACTCGCCGCCCGCCTGCGGGTGTCGACCGCCACCATCCGCCGTGACCTCGCGGAGCTCGCGGAGGCGGGGAAGGTCACCAGGGTCCGGGGCGGCGCCATGGTGGTCACGCGCCGGGGCGCCCCCAACCAGACGCACGTCAGGCAGTGGGCGGAGGCGAGCCAGGCGGCTCCCGCGGCGGCCTCGGCCGAGGGCGGGCGGATGCTGGGGTTGCTCGTCCCCTCGATGAACTACTACTACCCCCAACTCGTCGCCGGAGTACGGAGCGTGGCCGCCCGGCGGGGCGCCCGGGTCGTCATCGGCCTCACCAACTACGCGGAGCCGAACGACCTGGACCAGATCGACGATCTGGTCGCCTCCGGCGTCGCCGGCCTGCTGATCACCACGGCCGAGGGCCACTACACGCCCACCAGGACGCTCGACCGGCTCCGCGCCACCGGGCTGCCGTTCGTCCTCGTCGAACGACAGCCGCGGGATCCCTTCGAGCCCTGCGAGTTCGTGGTGTCCGATCACCGGCAGGGCGCGTACGCGGCGGTCCGGCACTTCGTCGCGCTCGGACACGACCGCGTGGGCCTCTACGTCAACGGCAGCCCCACCGCCGCGCTGATCCAGGAGGGCCACGCGGCGGCCGTGCGCTCGCTGGACCTCGACCCGTCGGCCCCGGTCGTGGACGGCGGTCGCCCACGCCTCGGCTCCTCGGAGGCCACCCAGCACTACGACGGGTTCATCGAGCGGTGCCTGGCCGGGGGCGTCCGGGCGGCGCTGGTGCACTCGGACCACGACGCGATCGAGCTGACGCGGCGCCTCCGGCTGCGCGGGCTGCGCGCGCCCGACGACCTGGCGCTGGTCGCCTACGACGACGAGATCGCCTCGCTCGCCGAGGTGCCGCTGACGGCGGTGGCCCCGCCGAAACACGAACTCGGCGAGCACGCCACCCAGTTGCTGCTCGACCGGCTCGACAGGATCGACGTGCGGGAGCCGCCGGCCGTTCGTCAGTTGGTGTTGCAGCCCCGGCTCGTCGTCCGCGCCTCCTGCGGGGCCGCGGCCGGCGCGGGGTGACCGCGCCGCAGCTGCACCATCCTGCGAAACGCCCAGCATGTCAATATTCGCGACACGCCACGGCATGAACTCCCCACTCATGCCAGGTCATTGCATCTTCGCGCAGGAGCGCACACCGGACACCATGCCGATAGCGGCCGGTCAGCGCCCGTAAACCCCTCGCCCAGGCGCCCTCATCCGCGCCGCACGGCGCCGGGCCCCAGGGATCAATCTGCGCGCTTACGATCGAACTTATTGACTCGTGACTGAAGTTGCGTCAAAGTGCGGGACGCGCCGCTTCCAAGGAACCGCGATCCGGATTCCGTCCCTGGGCCACCGCCACCCCCCGAACCCCCCGCCTCGCCGACCGACGTGCTCGGAAGGCCCACGCGGCGACCAGTCATGGCGCCGTCTCGGCACCGCACCGACGACCCCGCACTCCGCCCGTCCAAGGAGCTGATCTCCGTGGTTCACCTCAGTCGACGCAACGTCCTGGCCTCGGCGGCCGCAGCCGGCGCCACCGCCCTGCTCACCCCACGCACCGCGGCGGCCGCCACACCCAACGCGGAACAGGCTTCACGGCCCCTGGAGTTGACCGGCCACGACCCGGTGACCGTGCGGTGGTTGGAGGGCGGCACGCCAGCCGAGCTGGCGGCCGGAACCACCTTCGGGGTGCCCTGGCCGCGCGGCGCGCTCGCCGCCGACCAGACGTTCTCGCTGGTGGCGGACTCCGGAACGGCCGTCCCCGTGCAGAGCTGGCCCACCGGGTGGTGGCCGGACGGCTCCGTGAAGTGGACGGCCCACGCCGTGAGCGGCGCCGACCCCCGCGCCCAGAACTACCGGCTCGCCCCCGGCGAGGCCGTCCGACCCGGGACCCCGGTCTCCGTCAACAGCAGCGGACGACGCGTCACGGTGGACACCGGGGTGATCAGCGTGACCTTCCGGCGCAACGGCGAGGACCTGGTGGAGTCCATCAGGCGTGGGGGCACCGTCATCGCGGAGAAGGGCCGGCTGATCGCCTCCCGCCAGGACAGACCCAGCACCGACCAGGCCGAGACCGTCCGGAGCCAGTCCTTCGTCAGCGTGGTCGAGGAGGTCACCGTCGAACAGGAAGGGCCGGTGCGCGCCGTCGTCAAGGTCGAGGGCAAACACCGCAGGGATCGCCGCGCGTGGCTGCCGTTCACCGTCCGGTTCTACCTGTACGCCGGCTCGGATGCGATCCGGGTGGTGCACACCTTCGTCTACGACGGCGACGCCGAACGGGACTTCGTCAACGGCCTCGGCGTCCGCTTCGACGTCCCGATGCGCGACGAGCCGCACAACCGGCACATCCGCTTCGCCGGCCAGGACCAGGGCGTCCTGGCCGAGGCCGTCCGCGGCATCACCGGGCTGCGCCGCGACCCGGGCGCGGCGGTGCGGCAGGCTCAGGTGGCCGGGCAGGCCACCCCGGACCCCGCCACCTGGGACCAGCGCGTCACCACCCGGCTCCAGTACATCCCGCCCTTCGGCGACTACAGCCTGCGCCAACTCACCGCCAACGGCTTCGAGATCCACAAGCGGACCAAGGCCGGACACTCCTGGCTCCGGGTCGACGGCGGGCAGCGTGCCAGGGGCCTGGCCTACGTCGGCTCGCCCACCGGCGGCCTGGCCTTCGGGATGCGGAACTTCTGGCAACTGCACCCCACCGAGCTGGAGATCACCGGCGCCGCCACCGACACCGCGCAGGCCACCGTCTGGATGTGGTCACCCCGGGCCGGCGCGATGGACCTGCGCTTCTACCACGACGGCCTCGGCCAGGACACCTACCCCGAGCAGTTGGAGGGCCTGGAGATCACCTACGAGGACTACGAGCCCGAGTTCGGCACCCCCTACGGCGTCGCCCGCACCACCGAAC
Source organism: Streptomyces mayteni (assembly GCF_054783955.1). Classification (NCBI taxonomy): domain Bacteria; kingdom Bacillati; phylum Actinomycetota; class Actinomycetes; order Kitasatosporales; family Streptomycetaceae; genus Streptomyces; species Streptomyces mayteni. Next base: position 54,821 of record NZ_BAAGPR010000017.1, read on the forward strand.
TCACCTTCTGGGCCCTGGAAGCCACCCCCACCGCCGAACGCTTCTCCGCTCTCGCCGACGCCAACGCCACGCCACCCCTGCTGGCCAGCCGGCCCGAACACAACCACTCCGCCGGCGTGTTCGGCTCCTGGGCCCCGGTCGACCGCTCAGACGCCGCCAGGGAGCGGCTCGAGAACAACCTCGACCTGATGCACCGCTACTACGTCGACTCCGTCGACCAGCGCCACTGGTACGGCTTCTGGGACTACGGCGACGTCATGCACGACTACGACCGCGACCGCCACACCTGGCGCTACGACATCGGCGGCTACGCCTGGGACAACTCCGAGCTCTCCACCGACCTCTGGCTGTGGTACCACTACCTGCGCACCGGCGACGCGCAGGCGTTCCGCTTCGCCGAGGCCATGACCCGCCACACCGGCGAGGTCGACATGTACCACCTCGGCGAGTGGAAGGGCCTCGGCACCCGGCACGGCGTCCAGCACTGGGGCGACAGCGCCAAACAGGTCCGCATCAGCAACGCCGGCTACAAGCGCTTCCTCTACTTCCTGACCGCCGACGAACGCGTCGGCGACGTCCTGCACGAACTCGTCGACGCCGACCGTACGTTCCTCGTCCTCAACCCAGGACGCAAGCTCACCGACGAGCCGTTCGACCCCGACCCCGCGGCCCTCTCCGTCGGCAAGTCCACCGACTGGGGCGCGCTGGCCCTGGCCTGGCTCACCGAATGGGAACGCGACGGCGACGACATCGCCCGCACCAAGCTCCTCAACGGCGCCACCACCATCGCGGCCCTCCCCAACGCGTGGGCGCAGGGTGGCGACGTCACCTACGACCTCGCCACCGGCCGCTTCACCGGCCCCACGGAACCCAGCATCAGCATCGGCAGCCTCAGCTCCGTCTTCGGCCTGATCGAACTGATGACGGAGCTGCTCCCACTCGTCGACGACGAGCGGGTCGCCGACCAGTGGGTCAGGTTCTGCCGCCTCTACAACTCCAGCGCCGACCAACAGCGCGAGGAGACCGGCTCCTCCTGGGGCAGCCTCAACCTCCGCCAGGCCTACTCGCGCGCCACCGCCTACGCCGCGGTGCGCCTGGAGGACGACGCCCTCGCCCGGCGCGCCTGGCAGGAACTCCGCACCGGCCACGCCGGCTACCCGGAGGGCCACCCCTTCACCGCGGAGCGCGTCGAGGGCCCGGCGGTGCTCAACCCCGTCGACGAGGCGCTCCTCGGCACCAACGCCAGCGCCCAGTACGGCCTGGCCGTCATCCAGTGCCTCGCCCTCGTCGGCGACCACATCTGACGCGCCGTCCCCCCTCTCCTGCCCCTCCTCCGTAGAAGGGATGAAGCCCCTCCCCATGAGCTTTCTTGAAACGATTCAGGCGCGCCGGAGACAGCGCTCTCCGAACGCGCCGGACGCCGGTCGCGAACGGCGGCCGGCACCACCCGCCGGCCGGGCCCCCGGCCTGCTGCGCCGCCTGCTGCGTGACCGGCTCCTGCTGATGCTGGGCCTGCCGGGCGCCCTGATCCTGATCGCCTTCCACTACCTGCCGATGCTCGGCAGCGTCATCGCCTTCCAGGACTACCAGCCCTATCTCGGCGTCGGCGACTCGGAGTGGGTCGGCCTGGAGAACTTCTCCTTCCTGACCGACGGGAACCCCGAGTTCGTCAACGCGCTGATCAACACCCTCCAACTGACCGTCATCCAGACGGTCCTGGTGTTCCCCGTCCCGCTGGCGCTGGCCCTGCTCCTCAACAGCCTGGCCGGCGAGCGCCTCAAGCGCCTGCTCCAGTCGGTGCTCTACCTGCCGCACTTCCTGTCCTGGGTGATCGTGGTCGCGATCTTCCAGCAGATGCTGGGCAACGCCGGCACGCTCAACACGTTCCTGGTGCGGAACGACCTGCCGACGGTCGAGATCATCGGCACACCCGAGCTGTTCATGACCCTGATCACCGCCCAGTCGATCTGGAAGGACGCCGGCTGGGGGACCATCATCTTCCTCGCCGCGCTCTCCCGCGTCGACGAGGAGCAGTACGAGGCGGCGGCCATCGACGGGGCGAACGGCTGGCACCGCCTCATCCACATCACGCTGCCCTCGCTGCGGGGCCTGTTCATCCTGCTGCTGATCCTCAGGCTCGGCAACAGCCTCTCGGTCGGCTTCGAGCAGATCATCCTGCAACAGGGGCCGGTCGGCCTGGAGGCCAGCGAGGTGCTGGACACCTGGCTCTACAACTACGGCATTCTCGGCGGCGGTTGGGGCGTCTCGGCGGCCGCCGGCCTGGTCAAGGGGCTGGTGGGCGTGCTCCTGGTCATCGGCGCCAACCGGCTGGCCCACGCCTTCGGGGAACGCGGGGTGTACCAGAAATGACCACACTCGAACAGGCCACGATCGGGGACGACACCGTCCGCCGGCCGGGACGCCGGCCGGGACGCGGACAGGGACGCCGGCCGGGACGCGGAGCAGGCCGCGGGCCGGGCCGCGACCGCAAGCGGCCCATCTGGATGGAGAAGCCCCACCCCCTCGTCCAGGCCCTGAAGTTCGTCGCCCTCCTCGTCGCGGTGGCCCTGGTGGTCGTCCCGTTCTGGTCGATCGTCGTCACCTCGCTGGCCGACCAGCAGGCGATCAACGACGCCGGCGGCGGCATGCTGATGTGGCCGGACGGCGTCAGCTTCGGCGCCTACCAGGCCGTGCTCTCCGGCGGCGTCGTCACCCGCGCCCTGCTGATCTCGATCGCGGTGACCGTGATCGGCACCCTGCTCTCGCTCGCCGCCTCCGCCGGTCTCGCCTACTGGCTCGCCAGGCCGGGCGCCGTCGGCGGCCGGCCGGTGCTGATGCTGCTGCTCGGCGCGGTGCTCTTCTCCCCCGGCATCATCCCCACCTACCTGGTGGTCAGGGAGTTCGGCCTGCTGGACAGCTACGCCTCGCTGGTCCTGCCGGTGATGATCAACGCCTTCAACGTGATCGTCATGCGGGCCTTCTTCCAGGAACTCCCGCAGGAGCTCTTCGAGTCCGCGCACATCGACGGCGCCACCCCGTTCACCGTCCTCACCCGCATCGTGCTGCCGCTCTCCAAGGCGGTGCTCGCGGTCGTCGGCCTCTTCTACGCCGTCGGCTACTGGAACGCGTTCTTCAACGCGCTCCTCTACATCCAGACCACCGACAAGTGGCCCATGGCCCTCGTGCTCCGCACCTTCGTCGTCAACCAGTCCGCCATCGGCGGCGACCAGGTCGGCGGCAGCGAGGCGCTGCCCCCGCAACTCCCCATGCAGATGGCGATCCTCGTCATCGCCGTCGTCCCGATCCTGCTCGTCTACCCCTTCCTCCAGCGCCACTTCGCCAAGGGCGTCCTCATCGGCGCCGTCAAGGGCTGAGCCCGCGCCCCCTCCCCTTCTCTCTCCCTCTCCCTCTCCCTCTCTTCCGTGTGTCCCACAGAGGTGATTCCGATGTCCACCAGACCCCTCTCCCGTCGCACCCTGCTCGCCGGCCTCGGACTCGGCGCGGCCACCCTCGGCCTCGGCCCGCTGACGGCCTGCTCCTCCGGGGCGCGCGCCACCCGCAACAGCGCCGAGGCCAACAGCGCCGTCGAGCTGCCGCGCTACCTGCCGTTCGACGGCGTGACGCCCGACCTGCCGGGCGACGAGACCACCGGCGTCCTGCCCGCCTTCCGCCACTACCCCACCGACACCCCGGTGAGCGTCGCGGAGCGACCGGGCAACGGCGAGACCGTCTCCGGGCTCGCCAACATCTACAGCGCCGTACCTCCCGGCATGGACCGGAACTCGTACTGGCGGGGCCTCAACGAACGGCTCGGCGTCACCCTCGAGATGCAGATGGTGCCCAACGCCGACTACGAGCAGACGTTCTCCATCGCCATGGCCAGCGGCGACCTGCCGGACGTCATGCAGCTCTGGCCGGGCGCCAACTTCGCCGACATGCTGCACAACTCCTTCGCCCCGCTCGACGAGTTCCTCGGCGGTGACGCGGCGGCCGACTACCCGAACCTGGCGAACATCCCCACCGCCCACTGGAAGAACTGCGTCTACAACGGCGCCCTCTACGCCATCCCCGTCCCGCGCGGCCGGGTCCGGCACTACAACCTCTTCCGCAAGGACATCCTCGACGGCCTCGGCGTCAGCGGCGAGCCGCGCGGCTGGGACGAGTTCCTCGCCCTCTGCCAGGAGTTGACCGACCCGTCGAGCCGCCGCTGGGCGATCGGCAGCGTCACGCAGGCCATGTACTTCCTTGGCCGCATGAACGACGAGCCCAACATCTGGCGCGAGGACGGCGGCAGCCTCACCCACTTCTACGAGACCGAGGAGTACCAGCAGTCCGTGCGGGACATGGCCTCGCTGTGGGAGGCCGGCGTCATCCACCCCGACACCTTCAACCCCAGCACCCCCTTCAGCCAGTACTTCGGTGCCGGCACCACCGTGCTGTCCCTCGCCGACGGCTACGGTTCCTGGTCGACCACCACGCTCGGCAACGTCGACAACGAGGGGTTCGAACTCGGCCTGATGCCGGTCTACAACCGGGAGGGCAGCGAACTCGCCGCCTGGCACACGGGGAACGGCGTCTTCAACACCGCGGGCCTGCGGAAGCAGGACGACCCGGAACGGATCAGGCTGGTGCTGCGCGTCCTCGACTGGCTGGCCGCGCCCTTCGGCACCGAGGAACACCTCTACCGCGCCTACGGCGAGGCGGGCGTCGACCACGAGCGCGACGACGACGGCGACCCGATCTACACCTCCGAGGGACAGACCAACACCGGCGTGCCCACCAAGTACCTCGTCGACGCCCCCGCCGTCCTCTACCAGCCGGGACGCCCCGACGACGTGGACTACCAACACGCCTACCAGACCACGGTCCTGGCCAACCGCAAGGACGACCCCACCCTCGGGCTCTACGTGGACTCCTCGACCGCCAGGGGCGAGGCCGCGGAACGCGGCCTCCTCGCCACCCGGGACGACGTCATCCAGGGCCGCAAGTCGCTGTCCGACCTCGACCGCGCCGTCGCCGACTGGCGCTCGGCCATCGGCGACCAGCTGCGCACCGGTCTGGAGGAACAGTTGCAGCAGGCCGGGGGCGCCGCCGGGGGCACGCGCTGAGGGAACGGTGGCCCCCGCACCACGCTGATCCGGCTACGTTCACGGGAACGGGAAGGGCCATGGCCGACATGCTCGTCGCGCAGCGGCAAGCGCTGCTGATCAAGGAGCTGGAGGCAGCCGGCGTCCTGAGGATCACCGAGCTCGCCGCCCGGCTCGGCGTCTCACGCGACACGATCCGGCGGGATCTGCTGGATCTCCAGGCGGCCGGCCGGGTCACCCGGGTCCGCGGTGGCGCGCTGCTGGCCGGCCCGGACCCCGCCCCGGCCCCCGCCCCGGGCCCCGTGTCGTCCGGGCAGACCCTCGGGCTGCTCGTTCCCGCCACCGACTACTACTACCCCCGGGTGGTCGCCGGGGTCCGGGCGGTGGCGGAACGGCACGGGGTGCGGCTGGTCATCGGACTGACCGATTACGCCCGCCCCCGCGATCTCGAACAGCTGCGGGAACTGGGCATGGCCGGCGCCACCGGCCTGCTCGTGGTCACCGCGGAGACGATCCACCTGCCGGCCGCCGCCCTGGCGCGGCTCCAGGCGGGCGGGCTCCCCTTCATCCTGGTGGAACGCCGTCCGAAGGACGTGTTCGCCGCCTGCGAGTACGTCATCTCGCACCACCAGCAGGGCGCGTCCACCGCGGTCCGGCACTTCGCCGAGCTCGGCCACCGGAGGGTCGGTCTGTTCACCAACGGCAGCCCCACCGCGCCGCTGGTCCACGAGGGGTACGCCGAGGCCGTCAGGCACCTCGGCCTCGACCCCGGCGCCCCGATCCTCGACAGCGGCCACCCGAGGGCGGACGCCGCGCACCTCTACGACCGGTTCATCGCGGACTGCCGCGCCAGCGGCACCCTGGCCGCGCTCGTCCACTCCGACCACGACGCCATCCAACTCATGCAGCGCATGCGCACCCAGGGCCTGCGGCCCCCGGGCGACCTCGCGCTGATCGCCTACGACGACGAGATCTCCGCCCTGGCCGACGTGCCACTGACCGCCGTCGCCCCACCCAAGCAGGAACTCGGCGAACTCGCGGCACGACTCCTGCTCGAACGGCTCGAAGCCGCCGACCCGGGAGCCGTCCCGATCCGTCAACTCACCCTGCAGCCCCGCCTCGTGATCCGCGCCTCGTGCGGGGCGGCCGCCGGCCGCGACTCAACTCGGCCGGGCCGACAACATTCCTGACCGCCACCACGGCCACCGCCGCGGTGGGCACCGCCGCGGCACCGTTCGGCTCGGCGACCGCTGACCCGGCGAACCGTCCGGAGTCGGTCGCCCTGCACTGGCTGGACGGTGTTCCGGAGACGACGACGGGTGCGTGTCGGGGTGTGCCGCCGCGGCGGCCGGCGTGGCGTCCGCCACGGTCGCCAGCAGCGGTGCGGCCGCCGAGGCGGCGGCGACTCCGCCGCCCAGAAAGCCTCGTCGGGACACGCGCGACCCGCGGTGGTCCGCGTCGTCGGCTGGATTCATCGGTTCTCCCCTGGGTGGTCGGGCGGGAGGTCGGGCAGGACGTCAGGCGGGGAACCGCGCGCCGACCAGCCGCTCGGAGAGCTCCCAGACCCGGCGGGCCTCATCCATGTCGCGCATCGGGGGCCAGAGTTCCTGCCGCGCGGGGGCGCCGCCGACGTTGCCGGGTCCCTTGGGGCCGTAGAACTGGCCGCGCTGCGCGTCCGGTCCGGTCGCGGCCAGCAGGGCGGGCAGGGCGGCGCTGTCGACGGTGCCGGTGAGGATGCCGAGGCGGGAGAGCGTGCGGATCAGGCGGACCTCGGGGGTGTCCTTCCGCCGCCCCATGCCGGGCTGCGCGGAGAGCAGGTTGGTGGGGGACACGCCGGGGTGGGAGAGGTTGCTGGTGATGCCCCAGCCGGCCGCGAGGCTGCGCGCGTCGAGTTCGCGGGCGAACAGGGCGACGGCGATCTTCGACTGGCTGTAGGCCCTTCGCACGTGGTAGGAGCGTTCCCAGTTCGGGTCGTCCCAGTTGATCGTGCCGCGTCGGGCGGCGACGCTCGTCTGGTGGGTGACCCGGGCCCCGCCCTCGCGCAGCAGCGGCAACAGCCCCTGGGTGAGGGCGAAGTGGCCGAGGTGGTTGGTGCCGAACTGGAGCTCGAAGCCGTCGGTGGTGACCTGGTGGCTCGGCGGGGTCATCACGCCGGCGTTGTTGACGAGGAGGTGGATCGGGCGCCCCTCGCCCACGAGTTGCTTCGCGAGGGCGGCCACCGAGTCGAGGGAGGCCAGGTCGAGGGCCCGGGTGCTGATCCTGGCGCGCGGGACGAGGCCGCGGACCCGGTCGGCGGCCTGCTCGCCCTTCGCCGGGTTGCGGACCGGCGTGATCACCTCCGCGCCCGCCGCGGCGAGGCGGGTGGCGATGACGAACCCGATGCCGTCGCTCGCCCCGGTGACGACGGCGAGCCTCCCCGACAGGTCGGGGAGGGCGAGGTCGATGTTCCGAGCCATGGGTGGTCTCCTGCGTTCTGCGGCGCATCCGCCGCGGGCCGGTGGGGTGGTCCCATGCTCGAAGCTCGCCGGCCGCGGATGAAGGGCCGCCCGATCCACGGATCGCCGATCCGCCCCTCGCCTTCGTCAGGTCGTAAGGGGGGATCGGTAAGCCGTGGCTGCGTGCCCGCGCGGGCGGTAGGAAGGACGGAGCACCGAGGGAGGGAACGCATGGTGATCGATCGGACCGGGCTCGCGGAGTTCCTGCGCCGCCGCCGGGAGGCGCTGCAACCCGAGGACGTCGGCCTCCCCCGCGGGCGACGCCGCCGAACCGACGGGCTGCGGCGCGAGGAGGTGGCGGCGCTCTGCCACATGTCGACCGACTACTACGCCCGCCTCGAACGAGAACGCGGACCCCGCCCGTCCGAGCAGATGATCGCCTCCATCGCGCAGGGCCTCCACCTCTCCCTCGACGAACGCGACCACCTCTACCGCCTCGCCGGACACCACCCGCCCACCCGCGGCGCCGTCAGCGAACACATCAGCCCCGGCCTGCTGCGCATCCTCGACCGCCTACAGGACACGCCAGCCGAGATCGTCACCGAACTCGGCGAGACGCTCCGCCAGACCCCCCTCGGCGTCGCCCTCACCGGCGACACCACCCACTACACAGGACCCGCCCGCAGCATCGGCTACCGCTGGTTCACCGACCCGGCCACCCGGCGGCTCTACGCGCCCGAGGACCACCCTTTCCTCACCCGCATGTTCGCCTCGGGGCTGCGCCAGATGCTCACCCTGCGCGGCCCGGGATCCCGCGCTGCCCACCTCGCCGACCTGCTCCTCGCCGACAACGAGGAGTTCCGCAGGGTGTGGAACGACCACGAGGTCGGCGTCCACCCGGACGAGGTGAAGAACTTCGTCCACCCCGAGCTCGGCGCGCTCGCGCTGAACTGCCAGCGTCTTGTCGACCCGGTCCAGGCCCACTCGCTGCTCGTGTACACCGCGGTTCCCGGCAGCGAGAGCCACGAGAAGCTGCGACTGCTCTCCGCCGTGGGCACCCAGCCGCTGCGCTGACGCGGCGCGGCCGGGCCCGGCGTGGACGGAAAAGACCTAGTCGACGAGCGCTCCCGCGGTGGTCGGTGTCCCGGCGCCCAGCAGGTCCGCGGCGAGTGCGGTGCCCTCGACGCGGGCGCGGATCTTGGCGAGGGCGGTCTCGCGCGAGGTGGAGCGGTCGTCGGCGAACGGGGCGAATCCGCTGTCGTCGCAGGTGCCGAGCTGGTCGATCGGCAGGTGGCGGGCGGCGCGCAGGACGCGGTCGCGGACCTCCTCCGCGGTCTCGACCCGGGGGTCGTTCGGGTCGGTCACCCCCGCGAACACCCGGATGCCGGGTCGCAGTTGGTCGGCGACGACGCGGAGGACGCGGTCCGGGTCCGACTCGCCGGCCAGCTGGAGGTAGAAGTTGCCCACCGTCAGCCGGAACAGCTCGGGGAGCAGTTCCGCGTAGTCGACGTCCAGGCTGTGGGTGGAGTCCTGGTCGGAGCCCGGGCCCGAGTGGACGCCGATCCTGGCGCGTTCGGCCTCGGTGAAGCGCGCCAGCACCCGGTTGTTCAGCTCGACGAACTCCCGCAGCACGCCGCCGCTCGGGTCGAGCTTCAGCGACAGGCGGGCCTCGGTGAAGTCCAGTTGGACGACGTGGGCGCCGCCGTCCAGGCAGCCGCGGATCTCCGCCTCCGCCTCGGTGACCAGGTCGTCGAGGAAGGTCTCGCGTGAGTAGCCGGCGATTCCGTTGGGCGGGTAGAGCAGGCTCAGCGCGGAGGGGGCGACGACCGCCTGCTTCACCGGCACCTTCGCGTGTCGCCGCGCCGCGCGGAGGTACTCCTCGGCACGGGTCAGGTAGCGGAAGGGGCCGGAGGTCAGGCACGGCAACTGCCGCTGGTGGCCGTCGGCGAAGGGGATGACGACCCCGTCGGCGGCGAGGTTCTCCGCCCCTTCGACCGGATAGGTCAGCGAGTTCGGCTTGCCCTGTTCGCCGTCGGTCACCACCGGCGAGCCGAGCGCCTCCAGGGCCTCGACGGTCTCGCGGACGGCCCGTTCCCTGATGGCCGCGAACTCGGCGTCGGCCAACTGTCCGGTTCCGTGGGCGGCCGTCGCGTCGAGCAGTTCGGCGGAGCGGGGGATGCTGCCGATGGGTTCAGTGGGGATGATCACGCCGGCAGCGTAGGAGCGGGACGGCGACAACCCACCGGAAACCCGGCCCGTTCGCCGACTTCCTCGCCCTTTCGGGGCAGGTGGGCGGGTCGGGGTTGACGCCGTGCCGGTGCGTCGCCGCGCGTCACCCGCTCGGATCAGGCCCCGGTGAGCTTCCCGGAGACGTCCATGAGGCGGTCGGTCATCCACTCCTCGGGGGCGATCGGCGTTCGGCGGTCGAACTTCCCTGGCTTCTCCCAGTAGGTCGCGGTCGGCCACGCGTCGCCGAGGCAGGCTTCGACGCAGTTGTGCGCGGCCTTGCCGAGCGAGCCGTAGAGCAGCGGGACGACGGCCGTGGCGAGGATGCGGACGTGTCGGGGCTGGGTGCGGAAGATGTCGGTCCGCGCCGCGCCCGCGTTCACCACCCCGGCGAGCAGCCCGGGTTCGGTGCGCGCCAGGTGCGCGGCGTAGTGGTGGTTGCCGACCTGGACCTGCTCCCGCATCCGCCAGAAGTGGAAGTCCTCGTAGTCGGGGAACAGTTCGAGGTCGACGACGGTGGAAGGAGAGACCCGGGCGGTCATCATGACGACCCGCGGCTGTTCGGCGCGGCGCAGCGCGGGCAGCAACAGCTGCGTGAGGTGGTAGCGGCTGAGGTAGTTGACGGCGAAGAAGAGGTTGAGCCCGTCCGCCGTGCGCACGTCCTTCTGCGTCATCACGCCGGTGGTGTGCAGGAGGGCGTCGAGTCGGCCGTGCTCGGCGAGGACCCGCCGGGCGGCGTCGCGCACCCCGTCGTGGGTGGCGAGGTCGACCGGGAGGAACGCGGCGCGTTCGGCCCCGCTCCCGAGTGGGGCGAGGGAGGCGAGGGCCGCGTCGCCCTTCGCCCGGTCGCGCCCGAGGAGGACGACCCGGTGGCCCCTGGCCACGAACTCGCGGGCCGCCTGGAGGCCGATTCCGCTGTTGCCGCCGCTGACGAGGATGGTCTTCGTCACCGGGCACCACCACGGGCGGCGCGGGCCGGGGCCGGCGCCGGGGCTGTGGCGGGCACCGGGCGCAGGACGTAGTCCTGGGTGAGGGTGCGGTAGGGCACGGTGAGGCCGCGGGCCCGGTGGTCGGCGAGGTCGTCGTGGCGTTCGGTGTTCCGGACGGCGGAGGCCGGGATCGGGCCCTCGATGGTGCCGGCGACGAGCGGGTCGCCGTCGAAGTAGATCTGGGTGGTCAGCGGGAGGACGCCGTCGGCCGAGACGATGGCGTGGATGTGCAGGGGGCGCAGCCCCGGCAGTTCGAGGGCCCGGGTCAGGGCGGTCAGCGGGCTGTCGTCCTGCCTGAAGCCGAGGGTCTCCTGGCCGGGCATCACGGTGCGGAACTCGTAACGCCCCTCGCGGTCGGCGACGACCTTCGCCCGGAGGTTGTGGGTCGGGATGCCGGTCGAGTCGTTGGGGATGTCCATCGGGCCGAAGTCCCCGGTCATGATCCCCGAGTAGACGCGGTTCGCGTCGATCTGCCAGACGTCGAGGACCGCGCCGGGCAGCGGGGCGCCCGGCACGTACGCCGGCCCTTCCATCTCCCAGTGGCTCGCGCCGTCCTTCTCGGGATGCGCGTAGGGGGCGCCCTCGGTGCCCTGCTGGGCCGTCTTGAAGAACAGGATTCCCGCCTGCTGGAGCTCGCCGGCGTCGGCGGCCCGCTGGAGCCATCCGATCGCCGCGAACAGCTCCTCGATGGTCACCTGGTGCTTGAGGATGACGTCGTCGACGGCGCGCCGCAGATCGCCGAACACCACCTGGAGCCTGGCTTCCGACATGCTCATCATTTCCTCCCCTGAGGACGGTTTTACTCCACGCTTGGAGTCAACGTAGCACGCGATCACTTCAAGGATGGAATGATCGCGCCGTCGGAGAGCTCCAAGCTTGTAGTACAGTGGCGGCCATGGAAGAGTCGGACGAGCCGCGCTGGCTGGACACGGAGGAACAGCGGAACTGGTACGCGCTCGCGTACGCGCTGATCCGCCTGCCGGCCGCGTTGGACGCGCAGATGCAGCGTGACGCCGGAATCAGCTACTTCGAGTACCTGGTGCTCTCCGGCCTGTCGATGATGCCCGAGCGCACCCAGCGGATGAGCGAGCTGGCCGTGTACACGGCGAGCACGCTGTCCCGACTCTCCAACGTCGTCATCCGGCTGGAGAAGCGCGGCTGGGTGACCCGCACGCCCGACCCGACCGACGGCCGCTACACCCTGGCCGCCCTCACCGAGGACGGCCAGGCCAAGGTCACCGCAGGCGCGCCGGCGCACGTCGCCGAGATCCGGCGCCTCGTGCTCGACCCGCTGACCAAGGCACAGCAGCAACAACTCGGCCGCATCTCGCAGCGCGTGCTGCGCACCATCGACCCCGAGATGCCGAGCATGGAGGCCTGCCTCCCCGAGGCCGGCCCCCCGCTCAACGGCGAGTAGCGAGAACCCGCCCCGGACACCACCGCCCGGGACACCGGCGCCACCTCGGGCATAGGCGTCGAGACGGCCCGCGCCCTGGCCGGCACCGGCAACCCGGGCCTCCGCGTCGCCCCGCTCGACCTGGCCGGCCAGGCGTCCGTCGCCGCCTTCGTCGCCGGCTGGGACGGCCCCCTCCACGTCCTGGTCAACAACGCGGGGGTGATGGGGCCCCGCTGACCCGCACCCCGCAGGGTTGGGAGCTGCACTTCGCCACCAACCACCTCGGCCACTTCGCCCTGACTACCGGCCTGCGTCCGGCGCTCGCCGCCGCCGGCGAGGCCCGCGTCGTCTCCGTCAGCTCCTCCCAACACCGGCTCTCGGCCGTCGACTTCGACGACGTCCACTATCTCGGGCGGCCCTACGACCCGAACACCGCCTACGGCCGGTCGAAGACGGCGAACGCGCTGTTCGCCGTCGAGGCCGCCAGCCGGTGGGCCGGCGACGGCATCAGCGTCAACGCCGTCATGCCGGGCGTGGTGCGCACCAACCTGATGCGCCACGTCGACCCGGAACTCCTCGCGCGGTACGAGGCGAGCGGCGCCCCGGCGCTGCCGTGGAAGACGGCGGAACAGGGCGCGGCCACCTCTGTGCTCGTCGCCGCCTCGCCACTGCTCGACGGGGTGACGGGCCGGTACTTCGAGGACTGCGCCGAGGCGCTCCCCCTCCACCCCGACAACCCGCACGGCGGCGTCGCCGCCTACGCGCTCGACCCCGGCCACACCGCCCGTCTCTGGGGCCTCTCCGCCGAGGCACTGGCCGGGTAGCCGCCCCCGCCGGGCGCCCGGTCAGGGCCTGGACCTGGGCCTGGCCATCCTGGCGTGGCGGGCCGCCTTCAGCGTCTCGGGGAGGAAGCGGTGCCTGAACGGCACCCGCCGGGTGGCCAGGTCACCGCCGATCACCTCGGCCCGGCCGGCCATCATCGCCTCGAAGCCCTGGCGGGCCACCTGGACGCGGCTGTTCTTCCGCATCCCGGGCCCGAACGCCGTGCCGCTCATGCCAGCCCGGGCGTGGAAGTCGCTGTCGGTGGCGCCGGGCAGCAGCGTCGTCACGCTCACCCCGTGCTCCTTGAGCTCCTCGCGCAGCCCGAGGCCGAACATCCGGGTGAAGGCCCTGGACGGCCCGTAGACGGTCTCGTACGGCGTGGGGAGGGTGGCGGAAACGGAGGAGGTGATGAGGATCCGCCCCTCGTGGTTGGCCGCCATGTGCCGGGCGACGTGTTTGGCCAGGTGGACCACGGAGCTGACGTTCAGCTCGATCAGGGACAGCTCGTCGTCCAGGTCGGTGTCGAGAAACCCCCCGCCGATGCTGCGCCCGGCGTTGAGCACGGCGGCGGCCAGCGGCCGGCCGGTTTCGACCACCGCGCGCCACACCTCCTCGACGCCCTCGCGCCGGGCGAGGTCGGCCTGGACGGGCACGACGACGGCGCCGTGCTCTTCCAGGCCGGCCGCCGCCTCGTGGATCTTCGCGCTGCGGCCGGTGGCCACCAGGTCGTGGCCGGCGCGGGCGAGTTGCAGGGCCAGCTCGTAGCCGATGCCGGACGAGGCGCCGGTCACCAGCGCCAACGGCCGAACGGGCGGGCGGGGCCGAGTGGTGCTCACGGCGTGCTCCTTCGAGTGCGGGCGGGCTGGTGTCGTGGGCCCCGGGGGTGAGCCCCGGCAGGCGCCGGTGGGCGCCGCCCTCCGTCGGCCCCACCGACTCCGGGGCGATCCGGGCGCGGCAGCGGCGCGGGAACTCGCTCAGGTCCACGTCGCGTGCCATGCCTCCATCCTGCCCCGCCGGCGTGGGGCCGGCAGGGGACGAGGGTGGGTCCGCGCGCCGATCACGGCTTCCCGCCGGTCGGCTGATTGCGCTGTGCCGGTGAACCGCCCGCTTCCCGGCGCCGGGCGCCGGGAAGCCGGCACCGGCGCCGCTGATCATGGGCGGGCGCGCCGGCCGGTCGGCGGCGCGGAACCGGAGCGAACGACGGAGATCGCCGATGACGTTGATGGAGCGCCCCAGGGAGCGGTCCCAGCGGACCGAGGGTGACGACGAGTCGGACGTCTACCCGGACGACCGGCAGTGGGTGATCGACTGCGTCCAGCGCCTCCGCGGCGATCTCGCCCCGGTCGAGACGGAGGTGACGGAGATCCCACTGCCGTCGCGGCTCAACGGGCTGCGGCTGTACCTCAAGCGGGAGTCCGCGCAGCCTTCCGGGAGCCACAAGCACCGCCTCGCCGCCGCGCTCCTCACCCACGCCCTGGTCAGCGGCTGGCTGGTCAAGGGCCAGCCGGTGGTGGAGGCGTCCAGCGGCTCGACCGCCATCTCGGAGGCCTGGTACTGCGAGAAGCTCGGCATCCCCTTCTACGCGGTCGTGCCCGACACCACCGCGCGGGAGAAGCAGGACGCGATCACCGCCCTGGGCGGCACCGTCGTCCCGGTCTCGGGCGACATCGTCACCTACGCCCGCCGCGTCGCCGTCCGCTACGGCGGCCACTTCATGGACCAGTTCACCTACGCCGAGCGCGCCTACGACTGGCGCGGCGACGAGGGGCTGGCCCCCGAACTCCTGCGCGCCGTACCCGACCTGGGCTGGTTCGTGATGGGCGCCGGCACCGGCGGCACCGTCACCTCGGTGGCCCGCTACGCGCGCTACACCGGCAGCGGCCTGCGGGTGTGCGTTCCCGACCCGGAGCACTCCGCGTACTTCGACGGCTGGTACTGGCGCGACCCGACCATCACCGACAAGGGCTCCCACATCGAGGGCATCGGCCGCCCCCGCGTCGAACCCTCCTTCGTCCCCAGCACCGTCAACCGGATGATCCGCGTCCACGACGCCGCCTCCGTCGCCACCATGCGGGTCCTGGCCGAGAGCGACTGGAACATCGCCCCTGGACCCTCCACCGGCACCGGCGTCTTCGGCGCCATCCTGGTCCTCCTCGGCATGCACGACAAGGGCCTGACCGGCAGCGTCGCCACCGTGCTGTGCGACCCGGCCGACCGCTACACCCACGAGTACTACGACGACGCCTGGTGTCAGCGGCAGGGCATCGAGTTCCAGCCCTGGCTCCCCACCGTCGAGAACTTCTTCCTCACCGGCGAGTGGACCCCGCCCGAGACCTTCACCACCGTCCCCCGCCCCATCGCCCCCCTCTGGAACATGTGACCACGGCGGGCGGGCTTCGGCCGGGTGGCTCGGCTCAGACGCGGACCACGATCTTGCCCCGCGTGTGTCCGCGCTCGGCGTACGCGTGCGCCTCCGCGATCTGTTCGAGCGGGTAGGTCCGCTCGACGCGCGGTGTGTAGCGACCCCGCCTGCCGAGTTCGGCCGCTTCGGCGAGGAGCGTGGGGTCGTTCTCCGCGTTGGCCGGACGCACACCGAGGCGATGCGCGTTGGCGTGGTCGGCGATCGTCGACACGCGGGCGGGGTCGCCCACGATCGCGACGAGGTCGGCCAGGGAGCCGGAGGCCGCGGTGTCGAGCGCGACGTCGACGCCGCCGGGGGCGAGGGTGGTCAGGCGCTCCGCGAGACCGGTGCCGTAGGTGGTGGGCACGGCTCCGAGGGAGGCGAGGAACTCGTGGTTGCGCTCGCTGGCCGTCCCGATGACGGTGGCGCCCCTGGCCACCGCGATCTCGACCGCGGCGCTGCCCACGCCTCCGGCGGCGCCCTCGACGAGCAGGGTGCGCCCCCTCAGCGGACCGAGCGCGTTCAGCCCGCCCATCGCGGTCACGGACGCCAGAGCGGCGCCGGCGGCCTCGTCGTCGGTCCAGGTGGCGGGCGCGTGGGCCCAGGCCGAGAGCACGGCCAGTTCCGCCGTCGCGCCGGTGACGCCGCCGAGACCGAAGACGCGGTCGCCGATGCTCACCCCCCGCACCCCCTCCCCGGTCTCGTCGACCACGCCGACGGCATCGCGCCCGGGAATCGCCGGCAGTTCCACGGGGAGCAGCTCGCGCGCCGCCCCGGAACGCACCTTCCAGTCGATGGGATTGACGCTGGCCGCCGTGACGCGGACGCGGATCTCGCCGGGCCCGGGCTGGGGGTCCGGCACCTTGTCGACCACCAGGTTCTCCACACCGCCGTACTCGTGATAGCGGACTGCGCGCATGACGTCTCACCTTTCCACGCGGCCTGAACCGGCCATGTTCGGCGGATGCCGACCGCGCACCACGCTAGAAGCTGACGTTGGCGTCAGGGGCAAGTCGGCGCGGCTCCCCACCTCCCCCCCTTTTCGTATCGATCGGTACGGAAGTGCGCTACAGTCCCCCCATGCCGATCGGTATCGATCGGTACGGAAATGCGGCGAACGCATCCGCAACGCGAAGGAGTTCGACAGATGAGCCCCGGGAAGTCCGACGACCTGGACCACTCCCACCGACTCGGCAGGCGCGACCTGCTCGGCATCACCGCGGGTGCCGGCGCCGCGAGCCTGCTCGGCCCGTCCGCCGGCACCGCGGCCGCCGCCCCGAGGGCCGGGAAACCGAGGACGCCGGGGGTGCGGGGATTCGCGAGCCGCTTCGCCGACGTCAACGGCACACGGCTGCACTACGTCATCGGAGGCCAGGGCGACCCCCTCGTCCTGCTCCCCGGGTGGCCACGCACCTGGTACCAGTTCCACAAGATCATGCCGCCGCTGGCGCGGCACTACCGGGTCATCGCCCCTGACCTGCGCGGCATGGGCGACTCCGACAAGCCCGCGGACGGGTACGACAAGAAGACCATGGCCCGTGACATCCATGAGCTGTTGCGCACCCTCGGACACCGCCGCGCCTACATCGCGGGCGAGGACATCGGGTCGATGGTGGCGCACAGCTTCGCCGCCAACCACCCCGAGGCGACCAGGAAGGTCGCTCTGTGGGAGACGGGGCACCCCACCGAGATATTCAACGAACTGCGCATGCTGCCCCAGCCGGGCCAACCGGCGCCGTGGTGGTTCGCGTTCAACCAGCTCGACCAGCTGCCGGAGCAACTCCTCGCGGGACGGTTCCGGTTGATCGTCGACTGGCTGATCGACTTCCAGGGCGGAGACCCGGAAGCCTTCGGCGAGGAGGCCAGGGCCGTCTACGCCGCCGCGTACGACACCCCGGACGCGATCCGCGCGGGGAACGGCTGGTACCAGACCTTCCAGCGGGACATCGCCGATCTGCGGGACTACCCGGTACTGCCCATGCCCCTGCTCGGCATCGGCGGCATGTACTACCAGCTCCTCCGCGCCCAGCTGGCGGGACTCGCGGCGGACGCGCGCTACGTCGAGCTGGCGGGGGCGGGGCACTACCTCGCCGAGGAACGCCCCGACGACATCGTGCGGGAACTCACCGCCTTCTTCCGGTAGTCCAGGACTCCCTACCCGAACCGCCGGTGCCGGCGGCAGGCAGGTGGTGGGTGACGCGTGCGCCGCCGCCGGCCCACGTCTCAGCCGAGCCATCGGCGTGCCTGCTCCAGGCGCTCCTCGTTGCCCGCGTGGTCCGCGACGCCGGTGAGGTCGTCCCGCAGGATCCGCTCGGCGTAGTAGAGGGTGTTGACGGCGTACCGGAAGTCCAGCAGCGGGAACAGGGCCCGGTCGATCTCCGCGACGGAGAGCGCGTCCTGGTCGAGGTAGGCGCGGAGCAGGGGCCGGGCGCGGTCCGGGCCGCCGGCGTCCATCACGACCGTGGCCAGGTCGTACATCCGGGCCCAGGAACTGGCGGCACCCCAGTCGATGAGACCGCACCGGCCGGTGGCGGGGTCGAGCCGGAAGTGCTCGGGCGCGGGGTCGCCGTGCACCGGGCCCCACGTCAGCGTCTCCGGACGCAGCCGACGCAGCCGCGTCACGACCTTCTCGACCGCCGGGCGGATCCACGGGCGCAGCTCCAGGACGGCGGCGTCGTCGACCCCGGCCAGCAGGTCGAATCGCGACCACGCCTCGTCCCTCGAGGCCGTCTCGGTGCCGAGCGCCCGGTGGACGCGGGCGAGGGTGGCGCCCATGAGCACCAGGTCGCCCTCGTCACGGCCGTCCAACTCCCGGCCCGGCACGAGGCGCAGCAGCGCCAGCTCGTGACCGGCGACGGCCTCCGTCCGGCGGCCGGCCCGCGACGGCACCGGGGCGCCGGCCGGGACGGCGGCGTCCTCGACCCGCAGGGCGAGGTCCAGGCCGTAGCGGAACTGGGCCGCGGCCGGCCCGGCGGGGACGGCCTTCGCCACCCACTCGACGCCGTGGTGCCGCACGTGCCACGTCGCGGAGTTCATGCCTCCCATCAGGGGAGCGACCTCGGCGCCCGGAAGGTTCCAGTGGCGGGCGAGGGCGGCGGCGATCGCCTCGCCGCGGGGCACCGCCGGTCGAGTGGCGCATGGGGAAGGTGTGGTGTGGTGCGACATCGGTGAGCGTCTCCGGGAACGACGAAGGAACCGCCCGACAGCGGCGGCTGGTCCGACCTCGTGCACGGCGCGGTGCGCGCCGCCGAAGACTCACCTCACCCCCGCAGACTAGCGGCCAACCCACGCGGACGCCGGCCCCTGCCGTCGGCCGAGGCCGACGGCAGGCAGGTGCGGGTCCGCCGCCCGGGACTGTGTGTGGTAGGGGCCGGTGAACATCCTGTCCGTGCGCTCCTGTTCCTCCAGCGTTCCGATGCGCTGCCCCAGATGCAGCCGCAGGGCCGGGAAGCGGTTGGATTCGAAGAGCAGGATGACCAGCGAACCGCCGTACTGGAAGTTCCCGACCTTCTGTCCCTTGTCCACCTTGACCGGCTTCCTCGGGTGCCGGAACTCCGGCGGGTATTCCACGGAGCCGATCGAGTTGAGGCCGACGGTCACCATCCCGACATAGGTCGTGTGGTCTTCGGGAAAGTCCCGCATTCCGTAGTAGACGCCGCCGATGTCGTCGCGGGACTCGACCGCCTCGCCCTTCACCGGCGTGTGGTATGGACTCCCGCCCCCGCACCGGTCGCCGGATTCCTCCTCGGACAGACGACCGCCGATCGGCGCATCGCGGCAACGATCGAACTCATGCTCCGGCGGAGTGAGTCGCCTTGCTCGTCAGCAAGTCCGCGACGTCGGCGCGCACTTCATGAGGTAGGGATGACCAGCGCTCCGGGCCCCGCCACGGGCCGCGTGAGCGACGCGAACCGTCCCCCGCGCGGAGAAGGGCACCATGTCTCAGAAATCGGATGTCGGGCACGGCGATGCGACCCCGGCCGCCCTCGGCAAGCGGACGGACGTCGTCTGCGACCCGGCCGCCTGGAAGCCGATCCTCACGGCGGGCTTCGTCTGCACCGTCGCCTACAGCGAGTTCGGCACCGACGGCGAGGTGTCAACCGTCAAGCCGAGGTGCGTCCCCATGGTCTACGCCTACCAGGAGGAGGCGCACGGGGTGCCGTTCCTCTACCTCCATGGCTCCACCCACTGGCCGGGACCCGACCCCCAGCGCGCGTCGTTGCGGAACCTGTGGCGCGAGGGCGGCGTACCCGTCTGCCTGACCGTCACCCTGGTCGACGGCCTCATGGTCGGCCGAGCCGCCATCAGCACCTCGCTCAACTACCGCTCCGTCGTGGTCGACGGCATCGCGGAGCAGGTCCGCCCCGAGGACCGGAAGAAGGCGTTCGAGGCACTGGCCCACCAGATCATCCCCGGCCGCTGGAGCGAGTACTTCCCGCTCGGCCAGCGCGACCTGGACACGGACGGCGCGCACTCCCCCGACGTGGGAGTCATCTCCGTCAACCTGGCGGACGCGCACGTCTGCGCCAAGACCCACCAGGTCACCACCCCCCAGCACGAGGACCACGTGAAGAACCCCGAGACGTACTGGGCCGGCGTCATCCCGATTCACCAGACCTACGGCGAACCGAGGCCCGACAAGTGCACGGAGGACCACCACCTGCCGGAACCCGACTCCGTCAGGAACCTCGTCGCGAAGGGGAACGCGCCCTCCTCCTGACCACCCGAACGCGGATCGGGCCGCCCCCACCTCCGACAGCGGGGCCGGCCCGCCGTCGGGCGGCGGCGGGGCGGCCGGCTGGTGCTGTCAGGACTGCTTGATCGCCGAGACGTCGAACTCGAGCACGATCTTGTCGCTGACCAGGACGCCGCCGCCCTCGAGCGCCGCGTTCCAGGTCACGCCGAAGTCCTTGCGGCTGATCGTCACCGAGCCCTCGAGGCCGACCCGCAGGTTGCCGTACGGGTCCACGGCGTTGCCCGTGTACGCGAAGTCGATGCTGATCGGACGGGTGGTCTCCTTGATGGTGAGGTCGCCCGTGACCCGGTACTCGGTGTCGCCGATCGCCTCCACCCCGGTGGTGCGGAAGGTGATGTCGGGGTACGTCGGCGCGTCCAGGAAGTCGTTGGTGCGCAGGTGCTGGTCGCGCTGCTCGACGCCGGTGTCGATGCTCTCGGTCTTGAGCACCACCTGGGCGGTCGAGCGGGTCGGATCCGCGCCGTCCAGGTGGGCGGTGCCCTCGAACTCGTGGAACGCGCCCCGGACCTTGGTCACCATGGCGTGGCGGGCCACGAATCCGATCTGGCTGTGGGTGGGGTCGAGGACGTAGTCCCCGGTCAGCTCTTCAAGGGTGACGGACATGGTCGGTGTGCCTCCATCGGTCAGTGACCCGGCGGCGATCCGCCCGGGCCGATCCCCCGCCACGCTAGAGCCTGACCGGACGCCCATCCAGCATGCCGGGGCGGGAGGACGCCGGCCCGCCGGCCACCCCACGGCCGGTTAACTCGAACGTATGAAGTGCCAGTCGCCGCTCAGCAGGGGAGTTTCTTCGCGCCGTCAGTGATCCGTCGCGGCGGTCGGGTTGCCCTGGTGGGTGAAGGCCGCCCAGTGCCGGACGTGGTGGAGATCGGGGCGGGTGGCCTCGTGGCGGAGGGGGCCGCTCAGGGTGGGGATCGCCTGGCGGTGCGGGTCGAGCATCCACAGCTGGGCGGCGCGCAGCGCGTCGGGCGGAGCGAGCCCGCCGACCGTGAGGTGGTGGTGGAAGACGACCATCATGACCGCCGTGGCGCTGTCCTGGACCGCCCAGCGGGATCCCACGACGTCGGCCGCGCCGCCCGCGGCCAGGGCGGTGGCCAGGGTCAGCGCCTCGTCGTGGCCGCGGGTGCTCAGGTCGGTCTCGCAGGCGCTGAGGACGACGAGCGGGCCGGCGGCGTCCGGCGGCTGGCCGGCGGCGGCGGCGTCGTCGAGAATATCGGCGACGGTCAACCGCCCGGCGTCCTGGTCCTCGTCCTGGTAATAGGCCTGGTCCCGCGCCGCGTTCGACGGGACGGCCAGCCGCAGGGCGGATCGGGTGGAGCGTGGCGAGGAGGAGGCGTGGCAGGCGAGGTGCACCACCGAGGCGGCTTCCCCACCGCCGGGCAGCACGGCCAGCAGATCGGACGGGGTGCCGGCGGCGTCCGGCCGCTCACCGGGCTCCAGGACCATGCCGTACCGGAGCGCGTCCGGGTAGCAGCCGGTGCGGAGGGCGGTCGTCTCGGCCTCGGCCCACAGCAGGGTCATCGAGGGGTCGGTGACGAGCACCCGCCGCTGTTCGCCCGGCGGACGCCGGCGGCGGCGGGCCGCCCTGAGGAACTGGGCGCCGGACGGGGCGTAGCTGACGACCGCCTCCTGGCAGACGTACCGGCCGCCTTGTCCGTCGGCGCCCGGCGAACGTGCCGCGTGCCAGGGGACCAGGCCCAGCCGGCCGCAGGGCACCAGCACCAGCCGCGGTGGCCTGGCGTACGGTCCGAGCGCCGTGAGCAGCGGGCCCATGGCGGCGAGCCAGGCCCAGTCGCACAGCTCACCCAGCGCGGCCCCCCACCGCCGGTCGCGGTCGGCGCGTCGGGAGGCGTCCAGGGTCGGATCGGCCATCGCCCTGGAGCGTTCGGCGGCGGCGTCCAGATAGCGCTCGAGCGGCGGACTGCCCTGGATCAGCAGCTCGGGGAGGAGAACGACCTCGGGCGTCGTGGCGCCGGGGCGGATGACCAGCGCTCGGCCGGGGAACGAGGGGCCGGGCTTCCGCTGTTCGCCTGGCACCAGGTAGACCAACGCGTCGGTGCCCGTGGCGGCCAGGCCGGCGGCCACGCCGGCCGCGTCGGCGATCTCGACGAGCCCAGGCGAGGGCCGGCCGGCGCCGCCGGCCGCCCCGAGCGCGGCCAGCGCCTGACGCCGCAGGGCGCTGGGCACCACCGTGTCGCCGCTCGGCGCCGACCCCGGTGGGTCGGTGCGGACCTGGGCTCGCCACCGCGCGGCCAGGTCGGTGTGGCCGGCGGCGTCGAGCAGTTCGGGCACGGTCCGTGCGGAGCTGGCGGCCTGTAGGACCAGAGCCCGCCCACGTTCCAGTGCCTCCAGCGCGTCGTCCGGACGCTGGAGCACCAGCGCGCTGACCGCCAGGCGCCGGGCGAGCACGGACCCGTTGAGGGCCGCCGACAGCCGGTGGTCGGTGCCGGCCTGCAGCAGCACCTCGCTCGCCAACTCGCCGAGCGCCTCCCGGGTGAGCTCGACGAACGCCAGTCCGTCGGCGGCACGTCTGCGGCGCGCGCCGCGGATCAGGTGGGCCTCCGCGAGTTTCGTCAGCACGTCGGGGCGGTACGCTCCGCCGCGGCCCTCGGCGATCATCACGCGGACGCGGGTCAACTCCGCGATGGCCTCGTCGAGCAGCGCCGGATCGTCATCCCCCCTGATGACGGCCTGGAGCAGCGTCATGCCGAGCGTGGTCCGCAGGACGTACCTCTCGTCGGCGAAGCGGGGTGGTTCGCCGAGTCGCCGGCGCAGTTCGGTGACCTCGCGGTCCAGCTCCGCCCGGTCGGGAGGGGTGAAACCGGCCGCCCGGGGCTGCCAGAGCCACGGCGGGAACGCCGGCAGGGGGCGTACGCCGCTCGCCGTCAGCGGATGCTGTGGCGGTCGCTGGGACGCCCGCGGAGTCGACGCCGCGCGGAGCTTGTCCAACTCGCGGGCAAGCCGGGCGCGTTGACTGTTCTCCGGGGGCAGGGCGGCGTGGCGGGCCTCGAGTTCCTCGACCAGCGCGGGGAGTGCGGCCAGGTCGTCGGTGCGCAGGGCGTACTCCAGCTCCAGGGTGGCGGCCCGAAGCGCGAGTTCGACGGCGAAGGGCGCGTCCTGGCTCACCGAGCCCTCGCGTGCCACCCCGGCCCGTAGCCGCCTGAGCTCGGCCCTGGCGGTGTCGGCGTCGTCGGAGCTGCCGCTGGAGCCGGCGGCATGCCGGAGGACGTCGGCCAGGTCCGACCGCAGGGTCAGCGCCCACCACGAGTCGTCGGGGACGGCCTCGATCGCGTCACCGAGCAGGCTGGCGGCGTCGTCCAGGTAGCCGGGGTCGCCAGTCCGGTAGGCGAGCAGCCGATGGAATCGGGCGGCCGTGCGCCGCTCGCGGATCCCGAGCCGGGCGGTGAAGTCGCGCAGTCGGCTGTCGAGGTGGGCGGCGAGACCGGGGGCCACGGCGACGCCGACGGGCCACTCCGCCAGCCGCCTGGCCGGCGGGTCGGGCTGCTCCGCCGGCCGCTCCACGGCGTCGAACGCCACGGATCCGGGTTCCAGTGTGTCGGCTGTGAGCAGCAGATGGGCGTGCAGCCTGGCGACCCGCGCCCGTTCCGGCACGCCGTGCGGCAACGTCTCGCGCGCCCGCAGCGCCAGCTCCGCGCCGCGACGCACACCGGCGGCGCCGGCCGCCGCGCCGGCGGCGACCCGGCGCAGCAGTTCGAGGGTCGCCGGGTCGTGGAGCACCGACGCCTTCTGGTCGGTGTCGTCGCCCCGCAGCGTGAGGACCAGCCACACCAGCAGGCGCGTGAACCGGGGGGTGCTGTACGAAGCGGCGAGGGCCACGATGTCGCGGACGACGTCGAGCAGGACGGCCTCGGGATCCTCGACGGCGTCGACCGTCGCCGACCCGCCTCCGGCGGACGGAGATGGGGAGCCCGAGCCCGAGTCCGAGCCCGAGTCCCCGAGCATCCGCTGGATGGCCTGCCCGACCCGCACGAGCTCCCGCCGGTGGTCCGCGTCCTCCGAGCCGGCGGCGATGGCCCGGTCGACCACCTCCCGGGCCTCCATGAGGTCTCGACGCGCCGACTCGGTCAACACGCCCCCGTCGCCGACGGCCAGCAGCGCCTGGTGAAGGACGGTACGGGTGCCGTCGGGGCGAGGCAGCGTCCAGGGCGCGAGCAGGGCGACCAGCATCATCCGGGCCAGCCGCACCAATGGGTGATCCGAAGGCCCGCTACGGTCCGCCCACCGCAGGCGCCGCAGCGCCTCGGCCCGCGGCTGGGGGCCGGCGGGCCGGTCGGCTCCCAATCCCAGGCACCAGTGGCCGAGCAGGAGTCCCCGGAAGAGGAACACCTGGCCGAAGTCGGCCCCGCGCCACTTCAGTTCGGACTCGATCCCGGCAAGCTCCGCGAGCATCGGCCGCACGTCCTGGGGAGGCGTCGCCCCGCCCACTGCGGCCATCACCCGGTTGGCGTCCCGGACGACGCCCTCGAACCGTTCCATGAGGTCCGCGACCTCACCGCCGCCGCCGTCCCGCGCCGCCTCACCGGCCATACCGCCACCCCCGTTCTCCGGCTCCTCCCCCCGACGCACGGTGATCACACGAACGCCGGCGCCGCCAGCCCGCAGGATGAACGTCAGCTGCTGGTCGACTCGGGGACGAGCCGGCGCAGGAGGCCGTCGATGTCGGTCTCCTCGTCGTTGCAGAGGAGCACGACGGTCATGTCGAGGCGAGGCAGCCAGCCGAGGAAGGACTGGTATCCCGGGTTGTCCCCGAAGTGGAAGCGCGCCTCGTGCCCGGCGAGCGTGCCGAGGCAGTACCCGTACCCGTGGCTGCTCGCCACGGCCACCCCGTCGGTGCCCCACGCGCCGTCCATCGGGGCGTGCGGGGTGACCATGGCTTCACGCGAGCTGGCCGAGAGGAGGTGCCCGGCGTTGAGGGCGTCGGTGTACCGAGCCAGGTCGCCGACGGTCGACCAGAGGTCGCCGGGTCCCGGCAGGGCGGCGAACTCCGCGGCGTCCACCCGCCGGCCCGCCCGGTAGCCGTGGGCCGCCAGCTCGGACGGCGCCTCGCCGACGTGTGTCGACGTCATGCCGAGCGGCCGCAGGAGGCGATCGGTGAGGAAGTCGCCGTACGCCTGCCCGCTGACCCGCTCGACGATCGACGCCGTGAGGAGGTATCCGGGCGAGCTGTAGTGCCACGTGCTGCCGGGCGCGTCGCGAAGCGGCAGGCCCGCGAACCGGCCGAGGATCTCGCGGGGTTCGCCCGGCCGGTTGGGCTCGAAGTCCTGGAGGTCTCCCCAGTGGCCCATGCCCGAGGTGTGGGTGAGGAGTTGGTGCAGGGTCAACCGCCGCCAGGGCGCGGGGCAGTCGGCCATCCGACGAACGATCGGCTCGTGGAGACCGAGCGCCTCCTCCTCGACCAGGAGCATCACCGCCGCGGCGGTGAACTGCTTGCTCACCGAGGCGATCTGGAACCGGGTGTCCGGTGTGCACCTCTCCCCGGCCTCGGCGTTCGCCACCCCCGCGGCGGCCCGCAGCACGGTCGCTCCGTCTCGAGTCACCAGCGCGACACCGGACAGCCCGTCGATCGTCTCCACCTGGCCACGGTAGGCCAACTCGGCCATCCCGACCGCCCTGTGACTCCTCATCGCCTCCTGAGATCGGCCGGCTGGTCAGCCTCCGCAGCGGACGCCGCGTCGCCAGACGTCGGCGATCGCGCTGGTCGCGGTGCTGTCGGTGGTGGGGTCGCCGTGGACGAGGAGCAGGTCGGCGCGTAGGCCGGGCGCGATCCGGCCCCGGTCGGTCAGTCCGAAGTGGCGGGCCGGTTCGCTGGTGGCCGCCGCGACGATCCGTCGGGCGACGCGTTCGGCCTCCGGGCCGGTGTCGCAGTAGACGTGCGCCAGGCCGTCGACCCCCGCGTCCAGGGCGATCTCGATGTCCGACAGGGTGATCGCGCGCGCGATGGTCCGCAGCCCGGCGGCCCGGCCGGCACGGACCAGCGCGACGACGGTGTCGAACTCCACCCCCGGGCGCCAACTGACCGGGGTGCCCGCCGGGCGCGGTGGCGAGCACGCCCGGGCTGCGGACGTCGGCCATGTCGTCCCGTTCGGCGGCCAACCGCCGCAGCCCGGCCAGGGTTTCCGGCAGGCAGAACATGTCGAGCTCGGTGGTGACGCCGAAGCTCAGCGCCTGCGCGAGTTCCCCGCACCGACGTGGGTGTGCGCGTCGATCAGGCCGGGCAGCAGGGTCTTCCCCGCCCCGTCCACCACGGTGTCGGCGTTCGGCTCGCCCCCGGGTCGAGACGATGCCGGGCCGGTCAGCCGTGAGGTCGGGGCGAAGGGGGCCGGATCGGTCCGCAGGAGGTCATTCGGCGTGGTTCCGCCCGTCGGGGCGTGGGTGCGGGGTGACCAGCCCGCTCTGGTAGGCGGTGACGACGAGTTGGGCGCGGTCGCGGGCGTGGAGTTTGGTCATGGCGCGCTGGATGTGGCTGCGTACGGTCAGCGGGCTCAGCACGAGCCGGTCGGCGATCTCGGCGTTGGACCTGCCCTGCGCGGCCAGGGCGGTGACCTCGCGTTCGCGGTCGGTCAGGGCGGCCAGGACGTCGGGGTGCGCGCGGAGGTCGTCGGCGTCCGGGGTGGCGAGGAAGCGGGTGATGAGGGCGCGGGTGGCGGTGGGTGAGAGGAGGGAGTCGCCCGCCGCGACGGTGCGGATGCCGGCGAGCAGCACCTCGGGGCTGACGTCCTTGCCGAGGAAGCCGCTCGCGCCGGCGCGCAGGGCCTTGGCGACGTTCTCGTCGTTCTCGAAGGTGGTGAGCACCAGGACCCGGGTGTCCGACAGTTCGGGCCGGGCGCAGATCGCGGCGCTGGCCGCGACCCCGTCGAGGTTCGGCATGCGGATGTCCATGACGACCACGTCGGGCCGGTGGGTCTCGGTGAGTTCGACGGCCTCGCGTCCGTCGGCGGCCTCCGCGACGACGGTCAGGTCGTCGGCCGACTCGACGAGGATGCGGAACGTCGCGCGGAGCAGGGCCTGGTCGTCGGCGAGCAGAACGCGGATGGTCATGCGCTGGGGCTTTCTTCGTGGCTGTCGAGCGGCAGGACGCAGGTGACGTCGAAGCCGCCGTCCGGACGGCGGCCGGCGTGCAGGGTGCCGCCGACGGCGGCGGCGCGCTCACGCATGCCGAGCAGGCCGAAGCCGCCGGCGGCCGGCCCGTCGTCGGTGCCGTCAGCGCTGTCGGTGTCGTCGGTCTCGTTGGTGACGGTCAGGGTCAGCCGGCGGAGCGAGTAGGCGAGGCGGACGCGCGCGGTGGGGGTGGCGGCGTGCTTGGCCACGTTGGTGAGCGCCTCCTGGAGGATCCGGTAGGCCGTCAGGTCGAGTATCGGCGTGAGCCGGCGCGGCTCCCCCTCGACGGCGACCTTCACGTCGAGCCCGGCCGCCGCGCAGGCGTCGACCAGGTCGGGCAGCTGGCTCAGCCCGGGAGC
Organism: Streptomyces mayteni; assembly: GCF_054783955.1. Lineage (NCBI taxonomy): Bacteria > Bacillati > Actinomycetota > Actinomycetes > Kitasatosporales > Streptomycetaceae > Streptomyces > Streptomyces mayteni. Next base: position 82,411 of record NZ_BAAGPR010000017.1, read on the forward strand.
CGGCGCCAGGTCGTCGGCCGGGTCGGTGTCCTGCCGCAACAGCCCCACGGCGGCCTTGAGTTCGTGCAGTGCCGAGGCCGTGGTCGCGGGCAACCTGCCGACGATCTCCAGGGTCTTGCCGGGGTCGGTGCCGGAGAGGTGGGCCGCCGCGCTGGCCTGGGCATGGGCCAGGGTCAGGTGGTGGGCGACCACGTCGTGCAGCTCGCGCGCGATGCGCATGCGTTCCTGGACCACCCGGTGGCGTGCCTCCTCCTCGCGCTGCCGGGTGGCGTGCTCCGCGCGGGCCGCCGCGTACTCGCGCCGCACCCGGGCGTACCCGCCGGAGGCCGCGGAGAGCAGCACCCAGGCGGCCGGGTTGACGTAGGCCAGGATCAGCGAGCCGTGGAACGAGGTGCGGAACAGGCCGGCGACCGCCATGCAGGCGGCCGCCACCAGCCCGCCGCCCCGGGCGGTGCGGCGCGCCGCGCGCAGGCTCGTCGAGTACTGCGCCACCAGCAGCGGCCCCATCATCAGCGGCGTCAGCAGGTAGCCGAGGATGCCGAGCCCCGTGGTGCACAGCGTGGTCACGGCGAGCACGGGCAGCGGGCGACCGCCGCGCCAGCGCAACGCGGCGCAGGCGACGGCGGACAGCGCGATCCCCGGCCAGGGGGGCACCGGTTCGGAACCGACCACCCGGGTGAGGAAGAGACCGCCGATGGTGAAGCCGAACAGCAGGACGAGCGACGCGGCCTCGACGGTCCTCGGACGGGTAGCGGCCCAGAGTCGCCAGCTCGTACTCATCACACTCCGGTGGGTTCGAACGCAGACATATGGTCACACACCGCGGGCCGCGGACCGGGCGGCGACGTCGCGAGCCCGGTGCCCTCGACGTCCACCCGCGGCAGCAGCCGGTCGAGCCAGCGCGGCAGCCACCACGCGCGGTCGCCGAGCAGCGCGAGCACCGCGGGCACGAACGCCATCCGGACGACGAAGGCGTCGAACAGCACCGCGACGGCGAGTCCGAAGCCGACCGTCTTGATCATGGACTCGCTGGCGCCGACGAACCCCGAGAAGACCGCCATCATGATCAGCGCCGCCGCGACGACCACCCGAGCGCTGTGCCGGAAGCCGGTGACGACCGCCCCTGGCGCCGGGTCGCCGTGCACGTACGCCTCCCGCACCCGGGCCACCAGGAACACCTGGTAGTCCATCGCCAGGCCGAACACGATGCCCACCAGGAAGATCGGCATCAGGCTCATGATCGGACCGGTCTGCTCGACGCCCAACAACTCGGCCCCCCAGCCCCACTGGAAGACGGCCACGACCGCGCCGAGGGCGGCCAGCACCGAGAGCAGGAACCCGAACGCGGCCTTGACCGGCACGAGCACCGAACGGAAGACCACCAGCAGCAGGATCAGGGCCAGGCCGACGATCACGGCCAGGTAGGGCACGAGCGCGTCCTGCAGCGCCCCCGCGACGTCGATGTCCATCGCGGTGCTGCCGGTGACCTCGAACGTGGCGCCGGTCGCCGCCTCGACGTCCGGGCGCTCGGCGCGGATGGCCCGCACCAGGTCCCTGGTGTCCTGGTCGTTCGGGCCGGTGGCCGGGACCGCCGAGAAGAGCGCGGCGTCGCCGGCCTCGTTGAACCGGGCGGCGGAGACGGACACCACGCCGTCCGTCGCGCCGATCTCCCGGGTGACGGCGGCCACCGCCGCGTCGGGATCGGCGGCGCCCGCGGTGTCCACGACGACCGTGAGCGGCCCGTTGAAGCCGGCGCCGAAGCCGTCGGCCAGCGCGTCGTAGGCCCGCCGCTCCGTGCTGGAGACGGGCTTGGACTCGTCCCCCGGCATGCCCATCTCCAGCTGGGTGGCGGGCAGGGCGAGGGCGCCGAGGCCCACGACGCGGGCCACCAGCACGGCCGTGGGGCGGCGCAGCACGAAGCGCGCCCACCGGGCGCCGCCCGCGCCGGGCCGCCGGCCGGTGCGGCGGCGCTTGCGCGTGGCGCGGGAGAGCACGGCGTCGGGCCACATGCCGAGCAGCGCGGGGACCAGGGTGAGCGCGACGAGGACGGCGACGACCACGGCGCCCGCGGCGCACAGGCCCATCTTGGTCAGCATCGGAACGCCGACCACCGTCAGGCCGGCCAGCGCGATGACGACGGTGAGGCCGGCGAAGACGACGGCGGAACCCGCCGTGCCGACGGCGAGGCCGGCCGCCTCGCGCGGCGCCCGGCCCCCCGCCCGCTCCTCCCGGTAGCGCGAGACCACGAAGAGGGCGTAGTCGATGCCGACGGCGAGGCCGAGCATCGTGGCCAGCGTCCCGGTCGTCATGGACAGGCCGAAAGCGCTGGCGAGGGCCAGTATCGCGGCCATGCTGATCCCGACGCCGACGACGGCGGTGAGCAGCGTGAGGCCGGCGGCCGCGAAGGAGCCGAAGGTGATCAGCAGGACGACGGCGGCCAGCGCGATGCCGATGGCCTCGGCCGAGCCGCCCGCCGCGGGCTGGGTGGCGAGCGCCGTACCGCCGGCCTCGACCGTCAGTCCCGCGTCGCGGGCGGCGTCGACCGCCTCCCGCAACGCGGCCTTGTCGTCGTCGGTGAGATCGGCCGCCTCGACCGTGTAGTTCACCGTGGCGTACGCGGTGCCGCCGTCCTCGCTCACCGCGTCCGCGGCGAACGGATCGACGGCCTCGGCCACCAGCGGTTCCGCGGCGGCTTCCGCGACGAACGCGTCGATGGCGGCCCGGTGGTCGGCGGCCGTCACCTGCTCTCCCCCGGGCGCGATGAACACGATCCGGGCGTTGGCGCCGTTCGCGTCGGCACCGGGAAAGCGTTCGCCGATCAGGTCGAAGGCCTGCTGTGCCTCGATGCCGGGCATGAAGGACGTGCTGTCCTCCGAGGACGAGGGGGCCAGGGCGGCGCCGGCGCCCACCGCGCCGAGGATCAGCGCCCACGTCAGCGTCACGAGCCGGCGCCGCGCGAAGGCGAACCGGCCCATCCGATAGAGCAAGGTAGCCACGGGAAAAGCTCTCCAGTTCGGGATGGGGGACCGCTGACCAGCCTGCCGAGCGCGGGTGTCCCGAGGCATCGTGCGTGCGCCCGCACTGGCGGTTGGTGCGAGCGCACGAGTCACCGCGCTCCCGTCCTCCTGAGGGAGGAGAAGCGTCCGTCCGGTTCTGGTCGCCCTTCGGTCGACCTCACTCCAGGCGCGGATCGACGTGGATCTCGGGTCCCGGTCCCGCACCGGGTGGGCGTTGGCCGGCGAGGACCGCGCCGACCTGCGAGAGCCCGACGGTCGCGTCGACGAGTGGCCGCGGGTCGACGACTCGGTCGGCGAAGGCCCGGATGGTGGCGTCCAGACGCGGTGAGGCCGACAGCACCCCGACGGCCGTGACGTCCTTGAGGGCGAGCGCCCACCAGACCCTGGAGACCTCGCCCGGCGCCGTCATCGACGGGGCACCATCAGCCGCCTCCGCGTCCCGCAGTACCAGGAGGGCCCGGTCGGCGCCGAGATGATCATGCGGAACATCACCCTCACCGGCGGCGTGAGCCCGGCCCGCGCCTACATCGAGGAACTGCTGCCCGACGTCCTGGACGGCACCATCACGCCGGGCCGGGTCTTCGACAGGACGTTCACCGTCGAACAGACCCCGGACGCCTACCGGGCCATGGCCGACCGCCGGGTCCTCAAGGCCCTCATCCGGCTCCGACCTCGCCCGCGCGGCCCCCCGCGAAAGCGGACTCGAGCCAGGTTCACTCACCTCCGCCGGTCAGTTCGGCATCGGACGAGGGCTCCGAGCCGGAGCGCGCCGGCCGGGCACGTCGCTGCCCCGGCACTCGGCCCGTCGCCGCTCGGCACGGCGACCGCAAGCCGTGACGACCCCGGTGAACGCGACCGTCAGAGCCAGGAAGGCCCGGAAGGCCCGGAAGACCTTGACGGGCCTGGGCGCGGCTGAGCAGCGTCACACCGTGAACGGCGGCCGCGGCACCGGCGAGTGTGAGGAGGACACCCGGCACGCCGTACCGGAAACCCTCATCCAGCAGGGTGATGCCGATAGCGGACGCGGCGACGGGATTCATCACGGTCAGCACGGCGAGGGGAGCCCCAAGACCACTGCGGTACGCCTGCTGCGCGAGCAGCAGTCCGGAAACCGCGAACAACCCCGTCAGGGCTCCCACCAGCACCATGCTCCACGAAGACTCAGGCTCCACCGCGAGCCGCTGCGCCAGCGACGAACCGACGCCCGAGGCGATACCCGACGCGGCGGCGAACGCGAGGCCGCCCCTGGTGGAACCGCTCGACGCGAAACGGGCGATCGCCCCGATGACGGCGGTGGCGACGACCGCGACGCCGACGATCTCCCCCGTGCTCAGGCTGTCGCTCGGCGCATGGTCGGAGATCGTCACCGTCAGCAGCGTGACCAGTCCGAGAAGGGTGAACGACACACCGCGCCACTGCGCGCTCGAGGTCCGGTGGCCGGAGATCAGCGCGCCCAGGGGCACCGCGGCGACGAGAGTCAGCGCGCCGAGGGGCTGCACCAGCGTGAGCGCGCCATAGCGCAGGGCCACCACATGGAGGAGCGCGCCGACGGCGTTGAGGAGTACGGACCCCCACCACCTGCCGCTCGTCAGCGCGGCTCGAATACCCGGGGCGCGGGCGGCCGTCCGCTCCTGGATCACCGCCGCCGTCGCGTAACAGACCGCCGAGGCCAGCGACAGGGCCACCGCCAGGACCACCGGTGAGGTCGTCATCGCGGGACTCGGACATCGGGCACGCTCACGCAGCCCTCGATCACGACGCACGGCGCCGGGCACAGCCCCGGCCCGACCAGGCGACGGCTGGGCACGGCAGCCCCTCTCCCCCCGAAGAAATACGAAACCGTTTCGTACAGATAGTACATGGGTGTGTGATCAGAATACGAAAGCTCCGTCGGCGCCCCGTCGTTCGGGGGGCCCGGGGGTCCGCGGCCGCGGGTCCTCAGGTTCTGAGGTGGGAGGCGCCGTTGAGGTCGAGGACCGTTCCTGAGGACCAGGCGGCTTCCGGTGAGGCCAGGTAGAGCACCGCGGCCGCGACCTCCTCGGGGGTCCCGACGCGTCCGAACGGGCTCTGGCCGCGCAGGGCCTCGCCGTCCCGGCCCGCCAACCTGGGTGCCTGTCGTTCGGTCGCGACGAAGCCGGGCGCCACCGACGTCACCGCGATGTCGTGCGGAGCCAGCGCGACGGCCATCGACTGCCCGAACGCGTGCAGCGCCGCCTTGCTCGCGCCGTACGCGGGAAAGTCGGGCTCGCCCCGGAAGGCGCCCCGGGAACCGACGTTGACGATGCTGCCCCCACCGGCGCGGTCGACGAGGTGCCGGGCGACGCGGTAGGTGACGTTCGCCGCGCCGAGCAGGTTGACGTCGACCATGCGCCGCCAGTTGCGTTGCCAGTCCTCGTAGGACACGTCGGTCACGCGGTGCCGGGTGTCGTCGGACGGTGCGGCGGCGGCGTTGTTGACCAGGACGTCGATCCCGCCGAGCCCCCGCACGGCGGCGTCGACGACGTCGCGCGCCGCCCGCGGGTCGCCGAGATCACCGGCGAGCAGGACGTGCCCCGAGCCGGGCAGTCGCCGCAGCGTCTCCTCCGCGTCGGCGCGGTTGGCCGCGTAGTGCACTCCCACCCGGTCCCCGCGTTCGGCGAACGCCACGGCCACGGCCCGGCCGATCCCGCGCGACGCTCCCGTGACGAGCACCCGCCTCATCGCGTGAAGACCTGGGAGGGGTCGCGGAACGCCTTGAACTCCAGCGCGTTGCCCGCCGGATCGTGGAGGAACATCGTCCACTGCTCACCCGGCTCGCCGGGGAAGCGGCGGTAGGGCTCGATGACGAACGCGACGCCCACCGCGCGGAGTCGGTCGGCGAGCGCGTGGAAGTCCTCGGTCGACAGCAGCAGACCGAAGTGCGGGATCGGCACCGCGTGCCCGTCGACCTCGCTGTTCCCGGCCGGCACCTGGCCGCCGGGGACCACATGGGTCACCAACTGGTGGCCGTGCAGGTCCCAGTCGACCCAGTGGTCGGTGGACCGTCCCTCGCTCAGGCCGAGAACGCCTCCGTAGAACCGGCGCGCGGCGCCGAGGTCGTCGACCGGAATGGCCAGGTGGACGGCGGGCCGCAGGGACATGTGGGGCTCCTTCGCTTCGACGCGCTCCGACCTTGTACCCACCGACATCCGAATGTCAACATTCGGACATGACTGTCGCACCGCTCCCCAGAGCCAGTCGCCGTGGACTGTCGCAGGAGGCCGCCGACCTCGTACGCGAGGCGATCCTCGCCGGCCGTTTCCCGCCCGGATCGCAGCTGCGTGAGGTCGAACTCGCGTCCTCGCTGGGAGTCAGCCGCGGATCGGTGCGCGAAGGGCTCGCCCTCCTCGAACGCGAGGGGCTCGTGCACAGCGTCTGGCACCGTGGCACCACCGTCATCGACGTCACCGCCCAGGACGTCGAGGAGGTCTACGCCCTGCGCGCCGCGCTTGACCGTCTCGCCGCGACCAGCGCGCAGCGGAACGCGACCGCCGACCAGCTGACCGAACTCGACACCCTCGTCGACGCGATGTCGCGGGAGATCGACGGCGCGGCGTCGGGGACGAGGCTGCTCGCCCTGGACATCGCCTTCCACGACCGGATCTACGACGCCGCGAACAACCGCAGGCTCGCCGACGCCTGGCACGCCGTGCGCTCGCAGATCCACCTGTTCCAGCTCCGGCGCGTCGCCCTCGGCTACGAGCACTACCGTGCCCGCGTCGTCGACGAACACCGCGAACTGGTGGCGCTCCTGCGCTCGGACGACCACGAGACGCTGGCCCGGCGCGCCGAGGAACACGTCGACTCCGCCCGCCGGGGCCTGCTCACCGGCCTGCGCCCCTCCCGGTGACGCCGCGGCGCTCATGATGCGGGCCTCGCGGGACCGCCGCCGCTTCACGAGCGCACCACCGGCCACAGACCGGGGCCCGGCAGAGCGCGGCTGATCGCCGCACTGTCGGGTCTCGCCGCCTCGCCCTCCTGCTGCCCGGGGCAGCCCCGCACCTTCAGCGCCCCCCAACTGGCCGCCGCCGGGGACGCGTTGCTGGCCGCCGACGTGCCCGGCACCGCGTGGGCCGTCGACGATGCCTCGGGCACGGTCCGCGTCACCGCGGACGAGACCGTGTCGGCGGCCGAACTCGCCGCGATCAGGCGGGCCGCCGGGCCGCTCGCCGACGCGCTCGCCATCGAGCGCACCCCCAGGGCGCCGTCTCCGGCCTGATCAGGACCAACATCTGCGCCGAGCCGGGCGACAGCGGCGGCCCGCTGTTCAACGGCCCCACCGCCCTCGGCCTCGCCTCGGGCGGCAGCGGCAACTGCTCGACCGGCGGCACCGCGTACTTCCAGCCCGTCGTCGAGGTGCTGAACGCGTACGGCGCCACCGTGTACTGACCCGCACGAGGTCTTACGGAGGCGTACCGGTCGCCCCGGGCGATCGACCGGTGCGTCTCGACCAGCAGGTCGACGTGCGGCCGGGGCACGCCACGGTCGGTGAGCGCCGTGGCGTGCTCCTCGGCCGGCAGGTCCCGGTACCAGACCCGAGACCGTCGCCGGGGCGAGCCCCGTGACCCGCGCCGACTCCGCCTGGCTGACGACGCCGGCCGAAGGGCCTTCGGCGACTTCTACCGGCCGCCCAGTCGCTTGTTCATCGCGTCGAGGGTCGGCCAGGGAGGACCGTCGTGCAGGGCGCGCAGAAATTCTTCCCCGAACCGCCTCCCGTTCGGAAACTCGTCGCCAAGCTCCCAACGCCACGCCGCGACCATCGCCAGGACGAGCTGTCGGCAGTCGTCCAGCAGCCCGTGGTCGAGGTTCGGGTAGTGCTCGCAGACCGCCTCGGGAACGTGGGCGAGGTCGAACTCGACGGGTCCGCGGCAGCACGTCTCGAGGTCGATGAACAACGGGCCGTCCTTCGTGCTGAGCACATTGCCCGGATGCGGCTCGCCGTGGAGCAGCTGCTCCACGGCGCCGCGCTCCTCGATCGCCCGTCGCAGGCCAGCCAGTCTGCCGCTGAGGAAGACCCGGTCCGCGCCGGCGAGTTCCGGCGAGCGATCCGGGTCGGCGACGACTTCCTCCGCATCCGTGATCCGGTCCGTGAACCGTGGGCTCGGCACGTCGACCTCGCGCATCCCGGCGTGCAGCAGTTCCAGCGCCTTGGCGTAGTCGACCGGTGAGACGTGAGGTGCCACGGGCTCGTGGTAGGTCCACAGCGTCACCGCGAAGCCGTCGCGCGGGTACACCCGCGGGGTCACCCGAGGCTCCAGGGGACACATCGGGCATCCGGCCTCGACGAGCCGCTGGGCGAGCTCGACTTCGAACTGTGCGACCTCCTGTCCCACCGGGGCGACCCGGGCGAAGACGTCGCATGGCGTCAGCCGCAGTGCCAGCTTGTTCGAGTTGTGGAGCACGATCGCGCCACTGACTGGCAGGTCGAGCGACGCGGCGACCGAAGTCGCGGCCGCTATCGCACGCGTGACGCCGGACATCTCCATTCTCGAATCCTGGCACACGGAGCTCTTTCCGATCCGGACGGGCGATGCGGTCGGCTGAGACCCCGCCCGACGGGCGGGGGGTCGGTGACGGGCCCCCGACCCGAGAGTCGGCCGAGTCCTCGCCGTGCGCGGCGGCGGTGGTCGTCGCGCTGGTACCGCGGTACCACTCGAGCGTCGAAGACGGCCCCACGGTCCCAGGGAGTCGGCCGGCCGCCCTCATAGCGTCGAAAGCACCAGGTCGCGGCGCGTTCGCGACCCGGTGTCGAAGCGACTGCCGAGCGAGAGGGCCGATATCCATGATCGAAGCGCGTGAGTTGACGAAGCGGTACGGGGACAGGACGGTGGTCGACCGCCTGAGTTTCACCGTCAGGCCGGGGGAGGTCACCGGCTTCCTCGGCCCCAACGGTGCGGGGAAGTCGACGACCATGCGCATGATCATCGGACTCGACTCGCCGACCGGTGGCTCGGTCACCGTGGGCGGACGCCCCTACGCCCGGCACACGGCGCCGCTGCACGAGATCGGCACGCTGCTGGAGGCCGGGTCCGTCCACCCCGGGCGGACCGCGATCAGCCACCTGACGGCACTCGCCCACACCCACGGCATCCCGCGCCGTCGGGTCGAGGAGGTCATCGAGCTGGCCGGCCTGACCAGCGTGGCCGGCAAGCGCGTGGGCGCCTTCTCGCTCGGCATGGGCCAGCGGCTCGGCATCGCGGCGGCCCTCCTCGGCGACCCGGCGATCGTCATGCTCGACGAGCCGGTCAACGGCCTCGACCCCGAGGGCGTGCTGTGGGTGCGCAACCTCCTGCGGGACCTCGCCGACGAGGGCCGGGCCGTGATGCTCTCCTCGCACCTGATGAGCGAGACGGCGTTGATCGCCGACCACCTGGTGATCATCGGCCGCGGCCGGCTCCTGGCGGACACCACGGTGGACGACTTCACCCGGCAGGCCAGCGGAGGCGGCGTCAGGGTCGTCACCGGCGAAACCGTGCGGCTGCGGGCGCTGCTGGCCGGTCCCGAGGTCACGATCAGTTCGACCTCCGCCGAGGAACTGCTGGTCAACGGGCGTGACGCCCGGGAGATCGGAATCATCGCCGCCCAGCACGGAGTGCCGCTCTACGAGCTCACCCCGCAGGCCGTCTCCCTGGAGGCGGCGTTCATGGAACTCACCCGCGACGCCATGGAGTACCAGAGCGCCCCCGCGGGCACCGAGCGAAAGGCCGCCTGATGACCACCACCGCACTCCGCCGCCGCACCCCGGGCGCGGGCCGCGCCCCCGCCACGCCCGCCCGGAACACCACTCCCCAGGTGACGGGCGTCCGGGTGCTGCGCTCCGAGTGGGCCAAGTTCTGGTCGCTGCGCTCCAGTTGGATCACCCTGGGGGTCGCGGTGTTCCTGCTGGTCCTCTTCGGGGCGATCGCCAGCTACACCTACAGTCCCGACGCCGTCGCGACGAGTGGGCCGCCAGGGCCGGGAAGCAACGGTGGAGACAGTGACGCGGTCAGCCTGGCCCTGACGGGCGTGACCTTCGCGTCCCTGGCCGTCGGTGTGCTCGGGGTGCTGCTGTCCGCGGGCGAGTACAGCACCGGCATGATCCGCTCCACCCTCGCCGCGGTTCCGCGCCGGCTGCCGGTGCTGTGGGCCAAGGCCGCCGTGCTCGGACCCGTCGCGCTGCTCCTCACCGGCGTCGGCGCCCTGGCCGCCTTCCAACTCGGCGCTCCCGGCCTGGCCGGCGAGGCGATCGCGCTGTCCCTGGGGGACGACGGCGTGCTGCGCGGCCTGGCCGGCGCCGGCCTCTACCTCGGCCTGGTGGCGGTGTTCGGCGTGGCGCTCGGCATGCTGCTGCGCTCCTCGGCCGGCGCCATCGCGGCCCTGGTCGGCGTCCTGCTGGTCCTGCCGGGGCTGGCGTCGCTGCTGCCGGACTCGCTGTACGACACGGTCAGCCCCTACTTCCCCGGCAACGCCGGGTCGGCCGGCTACGCGCTACAGCAGTCCTCGGACGCCCTCTCCCCGGGGGCGGGGCTCGCGGTCTTCGCCGGCTGGGTGGCGCTGACCCTGGCCGGGGCGGCCGTCCGGCTGGTCCGAACCGACGCCTGACCAGCGAAAAGGTGACAATGGGGTCCATGAGTCCGCAACGGGCGACTCCCGGGGACACCACCAGGGGGACGGCGTTCCCGCCGTCCCCCTGGGCCGACGCCGCCTGGGCACATCCGTTCCTCGGCCGGCTGTGGCGGGTGCGGCACCGCGGGCGGCGTCTCGACCAGCGGCATCCGTGGCTGTTCGACACCGCGGTGGTGCTGATCGTCTGGGCCCTCACGCTGCCCGACCTGCTCGCCAGCGGCGCCCACGGCCCCTTCGGGGAAGTGGGCGACCGCGACCGGCTGCCGTCCGCCCTGTTGGTCGTCTTCGCCGCCGCGCTCGTCGTACCGCTGTGGTGGCGCCGCAGGGCCCCGACCGTCACGTTCTGCGTGATCGCCCTGGTCTCCCTCGTGCCCTGGTCGCTCGGCGTCTGGCTCCAGGCCGGGCTCAGCACCCTCGTCGCGCTGTACACCCTGGCCAGGCAGGGCCCGCTGCGCCTGCTCGGCTGGGCCGTGGCGGTCACCTTCGTCGAGGTGATCCTCGCGGCCTGCGTCCTGGTGCCTGTCCCGCACCCGCTGCTCGGCCTCTTCTTCCTGCTGGGCACGGTGACGGCGGCCACCGCCGTCGGCCTGACGCTCCGCATCCGCCGGATGTACCTCGCGGCCCTCGAGGACCGCGCAAGTCGCCTGGAGATCGAACGCGACCAACGCGTCAGGCTCACCGCGGCCGCCGAACGCTCCCGGGTCGCCCGCGAGATGCACGACATCGTCGGCCACAACCTCTCGGTCATGGTGGGGCTCGCCGACGGCGCGGCGACCCTCGCCGCCAACCGCGACGAGCGGTCCGCGGAGGCCCTGCGCCTCCTCGGCGACACCGGCCGGCAGGCCATGGGCGAACTGCGCCGCGTCCTGGGGGTGCTGCGCGAGGACCGGGAACCCGAACGAGCCCTCAGCCCGCAGCCCGGAATCCGCGACCTGGACCCTCTGCTGACCCGGGTCCGCGCGGCCGGGCTCGCGGTGACCTACCGGACCATGGGCGACCTCGACTCCCTGGGCGGCGGCCTCCAACTCACCGTGTACCGCATCGTCCAGGAGGCCCTGACCAACACCCTCAGGCACGCGGGCACCGGCGCCACCGCCGAGGTCGCCCTGACGCTCGACGCCCGCACCGTGGGGATCCGGGTCGCCGACACCGGGCCCCCTACCGGCTCCCCCCACCCGGCGCGACCGGTCACCGAACCGGAGACCGCCGGCCCCGGGCACGGCCTGGTCGGCATCCGCCAACGTGCCGCCATGTACGGCGGCGCCGTCACCATCGGCCCGCGGGACACCGGCCACGGCTGGATCGTGGACGTCTCGCTCGACGCCACGTCCGAACCCACCCCGCCGGCATCAGGAGATCATCTGCCATGACCACCGTGCTGATCGCCGACGACCAGCCGCTACAGCGTCTCGGCTTCCGCATGCTCCTGGAGGGCACCCCCGGCCTCACCCCCGTCGGAGAGGCCGAACACGGCGCCGAGGCCGTCCGGCTCGCCGCGGAGCTGCGGCCCGACGTCGTCCTGATGGACGTCCGCATGCCCGGCATGGACGGCCTCGAGGCGACCCGCCGGATCATCGCCGCCGGCGGACGCACCCGCGTGCTCATCGTGACCACCTTCGACCTGGACGAGTACGCCTACGAGGGCCTGCGGGCCGGCGCCAGCGGATTCCTCCTCAAGGACGCCCGCCCCGAGGAGGTGGTGGCGGGCATCCGGGCCGTCGCCACCGGCGACGCCGTCGTGGCGCCCCGCCTGACGCGCCGGCTGCTGGACGCCTACGCCCACCAGGTCCTGGCCCCTTCCGGCGCCCCCGCGACCGCGGCCCCCTGGCTGGCAGCGCTCAGCGACCGGGAACACCAGGTGCTGGTCGCCATCGGCCAGGGCTGGACCAACGCGGAGATCGCCGAGCGGCTCGTCCTCACCGAGTCCACCGTGAAGAAGCACGTCGGGCGGGTCCTCGCCAAGATCGGTGCCCGCGACCGCGTCCAGGCCGTGATCATGGCCTACGACGCCGGCCTGGTGAAGGCCAGACCCTGACCGGGAGTCACCCGTAGCTCACAGCCGGACGACCATCTTTCCGATGTTGGCCCCGCGCAGCATGCCGAGGAAGGCGTCGACCGCGTTCTCCAGCCCCTCCGCCACGGTCTCGTCGAACCGGATTCGCCCCTCGCTCAGCCAGCCGCCGACCTCGGCCAGGAACTCGTCCCGCAGATCGGAGTGGTCGCGCACCAGCATCCCTTCCAGACGCAGCCGTTTGCCGATCACCATCGCGAGGTTGCGCGGGGCGGGCGCGGGCCCGGGGGCGTTGTACAGGGAGATCATTCCGCAGATCACCGCGCGGCCGTGCACGTTGAAGGAGTCGATCGCGGCCTCCAGGTGGTCGCCGCCGACGTTGTCGAAGTAGACGTCGATTCCCTCCGGCGCGGCCTTGGCCAGCTGTTCGGTGACCGAGCCGGCCTTGTAGTCGAAGGCCTCGTCGGCCACGTACCGCCTGGCCCTGATGCCCCGCTCCGGGGGCGGATCGAGCGAAGCCGCCCCGTGGCGGCCTCAACGCCGAAACGGGACCTGGTCGTCGGCCGCTTCCTCCGGCCGGCTCATCACGCCCTGCCCCGCGGCGCTCGGCGGGATGCCGTAGGCACGGCGGAACGCCTTGTTGAAGGTCTGGAGGTCGCGGAAGCCCACCATCGGTGCGACCGCCTTGACCGGGAGGGACGTGCGGGTCAGCAGGTGGTGGGCCCGTGCCAGGCGGTGGTCGCGGATGTAGGCGACGACGGTACTGCCGAGTTGGGCGCGGAACAGCCGCCCCAGGTGGTTCTGGGAGAGGCCGACGAGTCGGGCGAGTTCGGCCACGCCGAGCGGCTCGCGCAGTCGGGTCTCGATGTGGGTGATGGCGGCCCGTACGGCGGGGTGGAGGCCGAGGGCGTCGTCGTAGCGGGAGACCTGCCGTCCGGCGAGGTGGCACAGCAGGCTCCACAGCTCGGCTCGCGCCAGGTGGGGCAGCCGGGCGTGGAAGTCGAGCGCGGTCTGGAAACGGTCGCGGACGCGGGGCAGGTCCGCCCCGCAGTCCAGCATCACGGGCAGTTCGACGCCGTCGCCCGGGGCGGCGTCGGGCAGCCGGACGTGGGCGAAGAGGTGCACGGCCTCGCCGTGGTAGCGGTAGCGCGTGGCCACGCCGGGAGGCACCAGGCTCACCCGCCCGGGGGCGATCGGGACGACCGTGCCACCGACCTCCAACTCGCCCGAGTATCCGTAGAGATGAAGCGACCAGAGATCCTGTAGGCACCACTCGTCCACCCGGCTCACGATGCCGTGCCGGCCCACGCCGATGTCCGCGATGGTGGGAGGTTCCCGCAGCGGCACCGCCCATCGCACGGACGATCGCGAGCCCGACATGCCGTGACGCTACCTCCGGCGGACCCGACGCACCAGAGGTGAGAACGGACCAGCGATGTCGCGTCCCGGCCATTGGCCCGTCCCGGTTTCCGCCCTTACCGTCGTCCGGCACCGAACGGAAAACCACATCGGAGTGATGACTGATGCATGACGCCCCCGGCTCCGGCCCTTTCCTGCCCACGCTGGAATCCCTCGGAGAATTCTCCTGTCCGGAGTGGTTCCGCGACGCCAAACTGGGCATCTGGTCTCACTGGGGGCCCCAGTCCGTGCCCATGTACGGAGACTGGTACGCCCGGAACATGTATATCGAGGGCTCCGAGCAATACCGCTACCACGTACGCAGATACGGGCATCCGTCGGAGTTCGGATACAAGGATCTGGTAAGGCTCTGGAAGGCCGAGAAATTCGATCCCGACGGCCTGATGGACCTGTATGTGCGCGCCGGTGCGCGTTATTTCGTCGCGCTCGCCTCGCACCACGACCACTTCCTCACCTATCCGTCCGACGTGCATCGCTGGAACGCGGCCGAGGTGGGCCCGGGCAAGGACATCGTGGGACTGTGGCAGGCGGCGGCACGCCGCCACGGTCTGCCCTTCGGGTTGACCGAACACCTGGGCGCGTCGTTCAGCTGGTGGTCCGTGACGAAGGGCGCCGACGCGCGGGGCCCGAGGGCCGGGGTGCCCTACGACGGAGCGGACCCGGCCTTCGAGGATCTCTACCTGCCGAACCAGGAACACCACCGTCCGGGGCGGCGACCGGACCCGGTGGCCCCCTGGTACACCGCCAACGAGTGGTGGCACCGGCGGTGGCTGGAGTTGGCGACGGAGATGATCGACCGCTACCAGCCCGACCTGCTCTACTCCGACGGCCCGCCGCCGTTCGGCCCGCAGGGCTTCGACGCCGGCCTGCGGGCCGTTGCCCGTCTCTACAACAGCAGCGCCGCGGCGCACGGCGGCGAGAACCAGGCCGTCTACCTGCACAAGGACCGGCAGGAGCAGATCCGCCGCATCGGCGTCCTGGACGTCGAGCGCAGCCAGGAGGAGCGGCTGACGCCGTACCCGTGGCAGACGGACACCTGCGTCGGCGGCTGGTTCTACGACGTGCGCGCCGTGTACAAGACGCCGGCGCACGTGATCGAGATGCTCGTCGACATCGTGGCGAAGAACGGCAACCTGCTGCTGAACATCCCCCAGCTGCCGGACGGGACCCTCGACGAGGAGTGTCGGCATCTGCTGACGGAGCTGGCCGGCTGGATGGAGACGTGCGGCGAGGGCATCCACGGCACGCGGCCGTTCCGTGCCGGCGTCGAGGGCTCGAGCGGCGTCGTGGTCGACGGCTTTCGCGAGGAGCGCGTCCCCTGGTCGGCCGCGGACTACCGGCTCACCCGCCGCGACCGGACCGTCTACGCCTTCCAGATGGCCTGGCCGCAGGACGGTCGCGCCGTCGTCCGCGGCTTCCGCCGCGAGGACCGGGTCGTCGCGGTGCGGCTGCTGGGCGCCGGGCCCGTGCCCTTCGAGCGGATCCACCCTGGCGGGGAGTTGGTCGTGGACCTGCCGGAGCGTGCGCCTTCTCGCTACGTCAACGCTCTGGCGATCGAGCTGGGGTCGAACTGAGGTGGTCATGACACGACAGGCATCACCAGACGGCGCCTGCTCGGCGCGGCCGGCCTCGGCGCGGCCACCGCCGGGGTCGGCGGCCTCACGGGCTGCGGGCTCACCCGCGACCGCGACGAGCTCCTCTTCGGCTTTCACGGGGACACCGTCTCCATCGGCGTCTACGAGAGCATCGTCGAGCTCTACCGGCGCAGGTACCCGGAGGCCCGGATCAACTACACCTACCAGGAGCTCGGCTGGCTCGACACCTACCTGCCGCTCACGGTGCCCCGCTTCCTCGGAGTCGGCGGAGCGTGCTACGTCTTCCTGCTGCGACAGTTCTTCCTCGGCCTCCCGAAGGAGCTCTTCGAGGCCGCCCACATCGACGGCGCCGGCCGGCTGCGCCCGTACGCGGGGATCGCGCTTCCCCTGTCCAGGCCCGTCCTGCTGCTGTTCCTCATCGCGCGGCGCTTCTTCGTCCAGGGCATCGCGACCACGGGAGGGAAGGGCTGAGGACCCGATCCCTGGCCCGGCAGCCCCACCCTCCTGACAGCCCGTTCAGCAGGTGGAGTTGGTCTGGGTGAGCAGGCCCATGCGCCACGGCAGCTGGCCGTAGTCCCCGCTCGCGCCCGGATCCATCCCCTGGTAGAGGAACTGGAGTCGGCAGGGATCGATGGTCATGGTCTGGTCGTTGCCCGCCCGCAACAGCTCACCGTGGCTGAAGTCCTGCGTCCAGTTCGCGGTGCCTGAGGGGAAGGTCACGTTGTTGGAGCGGGCGAACGGATTGGACTCGGTCGCGTGCAGCGGGGTCCACTGTCCGCCGATGCTGCCGGAGGTGAACGACCGGTACCAGCGGCGGCCGTTGGAGCCGATGGCCTCCTGGAGCAGCAGGTACTGGCTGCCGTTCCCGAGCTTGTAGACCGCGGTGCCCTCGAAGAGGTTGAAGCGGTTGGAGTCCTGGAGGGCGATGACGGTGTTGCCGAACCCGTTGGGGAAGTTGGCCAGGGAGGTCTGGGAGCGGTAGATGTGGCCGTTGTCGTCGCTGGAGAACAGATGGCAGTTGGCGGTGTCGCAGATGACCCAGAAGTCGAGCCAGGCCCCGTTGCCGATGTTCTGCCGAACGATGTCCGGCACGCTGTTCACGAAGTTGCGCGGCGTCGACCAGGAGCGCGGGTTGCTGGGGTCGCTGCTCGTGGAGTACGAGGGCAACCCGGTCTGGTAGACGAGGTACCACAGGTTCTGCGGCGCGAAGTAGAACACGTGTGGCGCCGCCCGGTAGCCGGTTCCCACGCCCGACGCGGTGTCGAGGAAGGTGTGTTGCGCTCCCGACATCCCTGACCAGTCGGGGGCGGCGAAGTGGACGAGGTTCCAACCACCGCTGCGGCTGGCGGTGGTGGCGTAGACCTGCCACTGGTTGTTGTGCCAGACCACCGAGTAGTCCTTGATGGCGACGATGTCGTGCGTCGCGTCCGACCTCGGCCCGGCCAGCACCCCGCTGGAGTTCCACTGGAGGGAGGAAGGCAGCGACGAACCGGGCGGCGTGGTGCCGCCCCCGACGCGCACCAGTTGCCACTGTTGGTTGGCGCCGCCCCAGTCGCTGTACTGGACGATGTCGGCGCCGTCGTTGGTCGCCGCGCCCTGCACCTCCAGGGCCTTGCCGCTGTTGCGGTTGATCAGCCGCACATACCCGCCGTCGGAATCGGCGAGCCCGAACTGCTGGTTGGCGGTGTTGTTGTCAGTCCACTGGACGATGCTTCCGCCGTCGGCCGTCGAGGAGTTGAGGACGTCGAGCACCTTGCCCGAGTGCCGGGACCGCAGCCGGTAGGAGCCGCCGCCCGAGTCGACGAACTGCCACTGCTGCTGCGCCTGGTCGTTGCGCGCCCACTGCGTGATCCGCGCCCCGTCGTTGGTCGCCAGGTTGTACACGTCCAACGCCTTACCGCTGTTCCGGTTCACCAGCACGTACCAGGCACTGGTGTCCACGGTCGCGGCCGAGGCGGGCGCGGCACCGACAACGGTCATCAGGCTCGCGAGGAGGGAGGCCACGACGAACCCGATCGTGGTGGCCGGCCGGCGACGCCGCCGGAACCAGCGGCGCGACTGTCTCGTCGCCGGTGTCCGCGGCAGGGACACCGAGGAGTCGTTCGCCCCGTTCATGGGGGTGCTCCGTTTCGTCGTCAGGGCCACGCCGCGCTGTCGACGGGTGGCCGCCGGGAAGAGGTTGGCCCCGCCAGGAGCAGCGGCCGGTGATCAGGTCGCACGACGTCCCGGGCCGCGGCCTCACCGGAACGGGATGAAGTGGTGCGTGACGCGATGGTGCGTGGCACGGTGGGGCGACGGTGGGCGGACGGCATCGAGCCAGCCACCGACGACCTGGCGTTCGATATACCGAAGGCCAGTCGATTCTTCAGACAGCAAGGATGATAGGCAGCACGCGGAGGGCGTCAACACCTCCGACGGGATTCGACGTTCAGCCCCGAAAAGGAGCGGCGCTGTCGCGCACCACGAGCTCGGTGGCGAGCTCGGCACGCCCGCGATCGAGCGGCCGACCCTGAGCGAGGGTGATCACCATGGTGGCGGCGGTGGCGGCCATGTCGGCCAGTGGTTGGCGGACGGTGGTGAGCGGCGGGCCGAGCCACTGGCTGGGGAAGAGGTCGTCGAACCCGACGACGCTGAGGTCCTCGGGGACGCGCAACCCGGCCTCGGCCACCGCCCGGTAGACGCCGAGCGCCTGGCCGTCGTTGCCGGTGAAGACGGCCGTCGGCGGGTCCGGCAGGCGCAGCAGGTCACGGGTGTGCTTGAGGCCGTCCTCGATGTGGAACTCGCCGACGCGGACGAGCGTCGGGTCGAGGGGGATGCCGGCCATGTCGAGGGCGGCGCGGTAGCCGTCGAGGCGGGCCCGGGCGGCCAGGAGGTGTTCGGGGCCGGCGATGACGGCGATGCGGCGGTGCCCGAGTTTCAGCAGGTGACGGGTGGCGGAGAGGCCGCCGCTCCAGTTGCTCGCGCCCACCGAGGGGACGTCGTGGCCCGGATCCCCGGTCGGGTCCACCAGCACGAACGGTATGCCCCGGACGCGCAGCCGCTCGGCCTGCTCGCCGGTCGGCCCCGAGAACACCGAGACGACGCCGGTCGGACGACGGGCCAGCACCCCCTCGACCCAGCCGCGCCCCGGGGTGTGACTGCCGTGGAGTTCCGAGACGACCACGGCCAACTGGTGCTCGGCGGCCACGCGTTGGACGCCGCGGTAGATCTCCGTCGGGTAGGGGCCGCGGACCTCGTGGAAGACCAGCTCCAGCAGGGCCGCGGGACCCGCGACCTTCTGCCGCCGGTAGCCGTACCGGCGGATGAGGTCCTCGACCAGGGCGCGGGTCGCCGGCGCCACGTCGGCCCGCCCGTTGACGACCTTGGAGACCGTGGCCGGCGAGACTCCGGCGTGCTGCGCGAGCTGCGCGATGGTCAGCGGCTCGACCTGGGGAACGTCGGCTGCGGACATGCGGAGAGTCTAACGATCTGTCGGCCCGCACGTCCTTCCGAACCCGTCGGCGAACGCCACCCGTCGCACGACAAGTCCCCCGCGAGGGGTTGACGGCGCGACAGGGGCGCTCCTACGGTCCCCTCACCGCCTTAACGATCGGAATAACACTCCAAAATCATTCGGTCAGGGGCTCCCCGATGAACGCCGTTGATCTCCCTCGGTCCCCGCCACCAGACGTTCCGGGCGGCGACCGCGTGCCGTGTCGCGCCACCGGCCTCCCCCGCAGAGAAGGGTGATCCCATGTCCGCATCCGCAGAGCCACACCGCCCGAGCCGCCGCGGGATACTGACCGGCGCCTCCGGCCTGGTCGTGGGCGCCGCGCTCCCGCTCGTCAACGCGCAGTCGGCACACGCCGCGTTACCCCGTGCGGCGACCCAGGAGCCTCCGTCCGTCGCCGCGTCGTTCACCAACCCGGTGGCCTGGCAGGACTTCGCCGACATCGACGTGATCCGGGTCGGCGACACGTTCTACTACTCGGCCTCGACCATGCACTACTCGCCAGGCGCGCCGATCCTGCGCTCCTACGACCTGGTCAACTGGGAGTTCGCCGGCCACTCGCTGCCGCGCCTGGACTTCGGCGCCAAGTACGACCTCAACGGGGGGCGCGGCTACGTGCGCGGCGTCTGGGCCTCCTCCCTGGCGTACCGGCCGAGCAACCGCACGTTCTACTGGCTTGGCCAGATCGACTTCGCCCAGACGTACGTCTACACCGCCCCCGCGGTCGAGGGCCCCTGGAACCGGCACACCACCCTGCCCACCTACTACGACGCCGGGTTGCTCGTCGACACCGACGACACGATGTACGTGGCGTACGGCAACACCCAGATCAGCGTCGCCCAACTCTCCCCGGACGGCCGCAGCCAGGTCCGCGCCCAGCAGGTGTTCACCACCCCGGCCAGCATCGGCACCCTGGAGGGCGCCCGCTTCTACAAGATCAACGGCGCGTACTACATCTTCCTGACCCGCCCGGCCAACGGCCAGTACATCCTCAAATCCACCACCGGCCCCTTCGGCCCCTACGCCCTGCGCCAGGTCCTGCTGAACCTGCCGGGCCCGATCCCCGGCGGCGGCGTCCCCCACCAGGGCGGACTCGTCCAGACCCAGGCCGGCGACTGGTACTACCTCGCCTTCGTCGACGCCTACCCCGGCGGCCGCGTCCCCGCCCTCGCCCCCGTCACCTGGACCGCCGACGGCTGGCCCCAACTCCAACTCGTGAACGGCGCCTGGGGCGCCACCTACCCGACGCCCAACCTCCCCACCCCACCCCGCCAGGTCGAACCCCTCACCGGCGTCGACACCTTCACCGGCACCACGCTGAAACCGAAATGGGAGTGGAACCACAACCCCGACCCCGCGCGTTACACCGTCAACAACGGCCTCACCCTGCGCACCGCCACCGTCACCAACGACCTCTACTGGGCCCGCAACACCCTCACCCACCGCATCCAGGGCCCCAGCTCCACCGCCACCGTCACCCTCGACCACGGCCAGATGCGCGACGGCGACCGCGCCGGCCTCGCCATGCTCCGCGACTCATCCGCCTGGATCGGCCTCAAACGCGACAACGGCACCACCCGCCTCGCCATGGTCGACGGCCTCACCATGGACGCCAACTGGAACACCACGGGCACCGGCACCGAACGCGCCACCGCCCCCCTCACCGGCACCCGGATCTGGCTACGCGCCACCGCCGACATCCGCCCCGGCACCGGCCGCCAGGCCCGCTTCTCCTACAGCACCGACGGCACCACCTTCACCACCCTCGGCCCCGCCTTCACCCTCAACAACGCCTGGCAGTTCTTCATGGGCTACCGCTACGCCGTCTTCAACCACGCCACCCAGGCCCTCGGCGGCGCCGTCACCCTCACCCGCTTCGAACTCACGACGCCCTGACGGACTCTCGGCGGTCAGCCCTCCGCTCGCCGGGCCTGGGCAGTCAGTCCCGGCGTGACGAGGGCGAGCCAGCGGGCGCGGACCGCGGGCGGCTGGTCGGTGGGCGCGGTGGAGAACAACAGGTAGATGTCGCGGACGGTGACGTCGCGGTGGATGTCGCCGTCGGCCTGGCCGGCTCGGATGAGGGCGGTGACGGCGGCGCCGCCGCGGTCCTCGTCGGCTCGGTCGCCCGGCTCGGCGCCGAGGAACCGCGCCGCCGCCTTCACCGCGCGGTCGGTCACGGACGCCTCGACGACGCGGCCGAGGAACGCGGTCAGCTCGTCCAGGGCGCGGGCGCCGGCGGCGACGCGGCCGAGCACGGCCTCCGCGTCGTCCGCGACCCGGGCGACCCGCTCGGCGACCACGGCCGCGACCAGGTCGGTCTTGGTCGGGAAGTGCCGGTAGAGGGTTCCCACGGCCACCCCCGCCGTGGCGGCTATCTCGTCCATGCCGACCTCGGGGCCGTGCGCGGTGATCTGCGCGCCGGCGGCGGCGAGGATCTTCTTCCGGTTGCGGACCGCGTCGGCACGCGGCGCCCTGGCCGGGGTCACGGGACTCACCTGCCCTTCCACTTGCGTCAAGGTGAACCTGGGTTCAGGATAGATACTGAACCGCAGTTCATCTTAGCCGTGAGGACCCCCGCCATGCCCACCAAGACCGCCAAGACCGCCCTCGTCACCGGCGCCTCCTCCGGCATCGGCGAGGCCACCGCGCTCAAGCTCCACGACCTCGGCTACACCGTCTACGGGGCCGCCCGCCGCACCGACCGCCTCCAGCGGCTCGCCGAACGCGGCATCCGCCCGCTGGCGATGGACGTCACCGACGACGACTCCCTGCGCGCCGGGGTCCAGGAGATCACCACCGAGACCGGACGCATCGACGTCCTGGTCAACAACGCCGGCTACGGCTCCTACGGCGCCCTCGAGGACGTCCCCCTGGACGAGGCCCGCTACCAGTTCGAGGTCAACGTCTTCGGTGCCCTGCGCCTGACCCAGCTCGTCCTGCCCCGGATGCGCGCCCAGCGCTCCGGCACCGTCGTCAACATCACCTCGATGGGAGGCAAGATCCACACCCCGCTCGGGGGCTGGTACCACGGCACCAAGTTCGCCCTCGAAGCCCTCAGCGACTGTCTGCGCCTGGAGGCCAAGCCCTTCGGTATCGACGTCGTCGTCATCGAGCCTGGCGGCATCGCCACCGAATGGGGCGCCATCGCCGCCGACAAGCTGGAGCGCTCCTCCTCCGACGGCGCCTATGCCACCCAGGCCACGGCCGTGGCCGCCGCCCTGCGCTCCGAGGCCAACGCCAAGCGGAACTCCCCGCCCAGCGTCATCGCCGACGCCATCGGCAAGGCCGTCACCGCCCGGCGCCCCAAGACGCGCTACGCCACCGGCTTCGGCGCCCGCCCCCTCATCGCCCTGCGCCGCGTCCTGCCCGACCGCGCCTTCGACAGCGTCATCTCCCGCGCGATCGGCACGCCCCGCTGAGCCCCCGGGGCGCGGATACGAGTCGGTGAGCGTCGAACGGATCGCCGCGGCCGCCGACGTGTCGCGGGCCACGTTCTTCGACTACTTCCCGACCAAGGAAGCCACGATCACGGAGCAGGACCCCACCGGAGGGTGACGCGCCACCGGCCCACCCCGCGTTCGTCGCCGTCCTCGATACCGATACCGATCACCTCCTGGAGTACCCGCCGACCGGCAGGCCGCCGTCCGCGTGGTGCGCGCCGCCGTCGAGCAGGGCGTCGACTTCATCGACACCGCCGACCCCGACGTGCCCCTGGCCGAGCAGATCGGCGCCTTCGCCGAGCTGCCGAACTCTCCCTCTCGGACCAGGACCTCGCTCGCCTGAACGCCCTCGCCCGAGCACGCTCAGCCGGCGTCGACCGGGTCCGCGGTCTCGGGAACGAGCACGGAGGAGGACCGCGAAGCGGCATGGGTGGTGCGGGGGTCGAGCGTGAGGTCGAGGACCGGTGCGACGGTCCCGCCGAAGGCGGCTCTGGCCTCGGCGGCCGGCAGCTGCCGGGGGTCGGTGCCGTCCGGGAGGAGGTAGTTGACGAAGCTCACCACGCGCAGGTCCTCCAGCACCCACCAGGCGTAGGCCTGATCAGGTCGCGCCGGTGGGTTCCGTACGACGAGTCCCGACCCGTTGAGGGGTTGGGAACTGTTGTCCGTTGGCTGCGGGTGAGTGTGTTCTGGCGCGTGTTGGTGGGTGTCCCGGGCTTGGCACTCGTGAAGTCTCTGGTGGGAGACGGATGTTCTTTGGTCGAATGCGTGACCTTTGTGGGGGGTGGTCGTTGGACGCGGTGGCAGGGGCTTCGGTTTGTGGGTGGGGGTGACGGGGTGGGTGGGCTGCGGGAGTTGGCGGTGTCGTTCGTGGTGCCCGGCGCCTCGGGGGTCGCGATCCGTGACCGGCTCAAGGCCCTCACCACCACGGACGAGCGGGTGCTGCGCTTGGTCGGCGACCATCTGGGCATGCTGGCGTCCCGGGATCTGAAGGCGCGGTGCGCGGCCGGCACGGACCACGACACCGAACAGTGGGCGGAGCGCAAGCGCACCCTCACCCA